>DATARC010000026.1:0-7509 GCA_036264335.1 Candidatus Dormiibacterota bacterium | reverse complement strand
CTGAGCGCAATCCCGGGTGTGACGGTGCTCGGTGGCGCCGGCGCGGCCGGAGAACCCGAGCGCCTCGGGCTGGCAAGCTTCGTCATCGACGGCGTCCATCACGGCCTGGCGGCGGCTGCGCTCAGCCACGAGTGGGGCGTGGCGGTACGCAACGGCTGCTTCTGCGCCAACCCTTATGTCTTCCACCTCCTGAACATGACCCGGGAAGCGGTCGAGGAGGTCGAGGGCGAGGTCGCGGCGGACCATCGGAGAGCCCTGCCGGGCGCGGTGCGCGCAAGCCTTGCACCGTACAACGACGAGGCGGAGGTCGACCGGTTCGCCGATGCGGTCAGGCACGTCGCCGGCGGACAATTGAAAACGCGTTACGAGCAGTCGGCCGACGGGACATTCGCTCCCGAGGGCGGATGGCCGGCGATCCCGAACCCACTCGCGTCGCTGGCAAAACGCGGCGCGCTAAGAACCTGAAAGGGGGTAATCGATGAAGCTGTTGGCCGAGATCCTGCTGGCGATCTTCCTCCACCCGGTCGTCTGGGTGCTGTGCGTGATCAACATCGTCGGACGCACGGACATGGGGGGCTTGAGCAAGGTGCTGTGGATCATCGTCACGTTCGTCTGGGGCATCGGCCCGATCCTGTACGTCCTGCTCGGCAACGGAGCCTTCTGGTAGACATGTGATCGCGCCGACCAGGGAGCGCTCCGCCACGCGAGCGCTCGTGCTTGGTCTCCTCGCATTGCCGTTCGGTATCTTCGCTCCGTTCGCCATCTGGACCGGCATCAGCTCGCTCCGCCGGATTCGCGCTTCCGCCGGAGTGTTTAGCGGAACGGCATCGGCAGTGACTGGAATCGCCGGCGGGTTGATCGGACTGTCCGTCGTGATCGCCGGCACGGCGTACTGGATCCTCGCATCGTGAGGCGCGGAGCGCTCGTCGCTGCCGCGCTTGTGGTTTTCGTCGTTGCCGCGCTGACGTATCCGGGTGCGCTTGCCACCTCAATGATCGTCCGGCTGACGCCGCCGCCGACTGATTCATCGCCGGCGCCGCCAGGCATCTTGCCCTGGCTTCATGTCGCGCACCCGAGTGGCGGTCAGCCGTATATCGCGGATGAGCGCGGACGGCTGGTGCTTTTTCACGGCGCGGTCCCGGCAGACCTCCTCGACTTCGGAACCAGCTCGACGTGGTCGGCGCCTGCCTACCCGATCGACCCAGCAGCATACGCAGCAGGCCAGTGTCCCGCAATCGTCAGCCACAGCCACTACCCGCCCCTATGCCAGTCGGACATCGAACAGATGGCTGGCCTCGGCTTCAACTCACTCCGCCTACCACTGTCCTGGAGCCTCCTGGAGCCAGAGCGCGGACACTTCAACCAGGCATATGTCGAGCGCCTAGCCCAGGTAGTGGAGTGGGCGAAGGCGCAGGGGATCTACGTGATCATCGACATGCACCAGAACGCCTACTCCCACTTCGTCCGGGCGGAGCCAGGTTCCGGCGTGGACCTGTCGGCGAACAGCGGCGCACCAGCGTGGGCGACGATCACCGACGGTCTGCCGTCCAAAGAGCTGCTCAAGAACCAGCGCGAGGCAAACCCAGCCGTCGTGGAAGCGTTCAACAACTTCTGGTACAACCGCGACGGCATCCAGTCCGAGTACATCAAAGCAATCGCGTTGCTGGCCCGGCGGTTCAAGGACGACAGCGCGGTCGCGGGCTTCAGCATCTTCAACGAGCCCCAGCCTGGCTGGAATCTGCCGCCCGGCTTCGAAGACCTCCTCCTCTTTCCGTTCTATCGACGTGTCATCGATGCGGTCACCGGCGTGCGTGACGGACTACCATGCCCAACCGGTATCTACATGCCCTCGTTCTGTGGTTACGCCGACCTGGGCGTCCACGACCTCCGGCACCTGTTCTTCCTCGAACCAGGGCTGCTTCGCCAGATCACGGACTTTCCCACGCACCTCGGGCTCCCGGTCAGCTCGTACCCCAACCTGGTGTTCGACATCCACGCCTACACCCATGGATTCACGATCGAGAAATTGATCAACTCCAACAGCGATCCCAGGACAGCCACGTATCCGTGGGGCGGATACGACCAGACATACAGCCTGGCCGAGCGTGAGGCAAAAGCGATGGGTGCAGCGCTCTTCGTGTCGGAGTTTGGCAATGATCCGAGATACGACTCGCTCCTGCTGACCAACGAGCTCCAGGAGCAGGAGAAGCATCTTGTCGGCTTCGCCTTCTGGACTTGGAAGGAGAACGGCGGCTCCAACGGCTGGGGCGTCTTCGACGCGGCCGCCACCGGCGCTCCGCCTGCCTCGAGCGGCTGCATCCGGCCGGCACGCGAACGCCAGCTGGCCCGAGTCTACCCGCGGGCGTCGGCCGACCCCAACCTGAGCTTTCACTACGACTCGGACACCGGTGCATTCGCGCTCCAGGCTCACGGGAATCCAGGCGACGCCCCCACCCTCGTCTACGTACCGGGTGAGGTCACCGGGGAGGTGACTGTGGCCGGCGCGTTCTCCGGCCAGTCCGTGACTCCGAACGGCGGCGGCGGCCGCCTGGTCACGGTGACTCCGTCTGGCGGCGTTTTCTCGATCGCGGTGGCTGCCGCACCGCTGACTTTGAGCCCCTGTTAGGCAACCTGTGAGCGCGCCGTGTCAAGGCGGCAAATTGTTGCCGTAACTCTGTTCGCTTAGCGCCTCCTGCCCGCCACCTGCTTCGACTAATCTGGTGGGCGGGAAAGGGTGGGAATCCAAACGGCAACCACCAAAGGCGCTCGGGCCGCCAACGGGGTGGCGCCTGCGCACGGTCCGGGCACCAATGGAGCGGTCACGCCCTCGCCGGTCGTCAAGCTGACCCACGTTTCCAAGCTGTACGGGAAGACTCCTGTGCTGACCAACATCAGCATCTCGGTCGCCCCGGGCGAGATTCTCGAGGTGACCGGTCCCAGCGGCTCCGGCAAAACCACTCTGCTTCGACTCGTTCACGGCCAGCTCCGGCCGAACCGCGGCGAGATCTGGGTCGAAGGGCGCGGCCTCCACCGCTGGTGGCGGCGAGGGCTCGACCGCATCCGCCGGCAGGTCGCCTTCGTCTACCAGGAGCAGCGCCTGCTGCCTCGCCTGACGGCGCTCGAAAATCTCGTCTTTGCGATGCAGGTCGGCGACCCCGAGGTGCCATACGGAACCATCAAGCGCCGAGCGCTGAATGCACTCGAGGGCCTCGGCCTGGGGAGCCGGCGCGGCGCCTATCCCCACCAGCTGTCCGCCGGTGAAAGGCAACGGGTCGCCGTCGCCCGCGCGCTCTCGGGCCGGCCCAAGGTGCTCCTCGCCGACGAGCCACTGGCATCCATCGACGATGACAACGCGAAGATCGTGATGCGCCTGCTCGAAGATGCCGCAGCCAATGGCACGGCGGTCGTCGTCGCGACCCACCGACAGACGTTTCACGCAGACCGGGTGCTGCGGCTGCCGAGCGGACAGCAGCTGGTGAGCCGCGATCGAGCGCGCTCCAACGGCAAGCACTTCAGCTTCGCGCTTTGGCGGCGCGTGGCTCCGGCGAGCAGCCGCCCGACGAACGGCCACGCCGTCGAGGCACGGTTGCCGCTATGGCGCCGGCTGATCGCCTTCGCGGACAACAGCTTCCGCCTGGTGGTGCTCAGCGGCTTGAGCAGCTGGGCTCGCGACCTCCGGCTGACCGCGCCGGCGCTCGGCTCGATGGCGATGACGCTCGTGCTTTGCGGGATGCTCGCGCTGGTCGGTATCTCGATCGCGACGGTGGCTGGTCAGCAAGCAGGTCAGGCCTCGATCGTCCGGGTCTATCTCGCGAGCGACGCCACGCCATCAGCGATCGCCGCCCTGGAAAGCCGTCTGCGAGCCGACCCACGCGTGAGCACAGTGACCGAGATCAGCGCAGAACAGGCGCTTCAAGAGGCACAGAGCAAGCCAGGCCTCGGCCCGCTGGCAGGCCTGACCGGCTCCAACCCGTTCTCGGCCAGCCTCGACGTCCAGGTTCGACAGGTGGGACAGGTGGCTGCCATTGCGGCAGAGGTCGTTGGCGACCCCGCGGTGGACACCAGCTATCCGACGTCGTACGACCCGGACACCTACAACCGCTTGCGGAACATCGCCCTTGTCATCGGCGGCATCGGCGCCGGCCTGCTGCTGCTGTTCGCAGTCGTGGCCTATGCGGTGGCGGCCAACTCTATGCGGGCGATCGCCGCGGCGCGCCGCCATGAGGTGACGGTGACGCGCCTGCTTGGCGCCCGCGGCTGGATGGTGCGCGGGCCCTTCGTCACCGAAGGCCTGGTCACCGGCGCTCTGGCCGGGGCGCTCGCAGCCTCGGTGGTGCTCGTTGTGTGGACGCTGGCCTACGGCCTGGGGCCGCACACCGCCTCGCTGATCCTGCCCGGCGTCGGCCCGGACTCGGTGCGCTATGTGGCCGCGGCCGTCATGGTGGTCGGCCTTGCGCTCGGCGCCCTCACCGCCATGCTCGGATTCCGGCGGATCCGCGCATGAGGCGGAACATCGGGCGTCTGGTCACTCTGTGCGCGCTCATGGGTTTGCTGATCCCAGGCGGAATCTCGGTGAGCTACGCCACCTGCTCCGGCCCGGGCATCTCCGCCGCATCGGGCGCTCGCGTGACCTGTCCGCCGGCCCCCGATCCAAACCAGGCGGCATACGCGAAGTTGCGCAAACGCCTGGGCGGCGACGTGGCGCGGGCGCTCGCAAGCCAGGAGCAGCTGAGCATCGCGCTCCTGCAATCGGCCGCCAGCGAGCAGAACCTCAACACCCACATCGCGAGCGAGGAAGCCAAGGTCGGCGCGCTGGAGGATCAGATAAGCCAGCTCGAGACCCAGATCTCCGATACGCAGGGAAACATCGACATGGAGCAGGCGCAGCTGGCAACGCTGGCTCGGGCCATCTCGCGACAGCCCGACTCACTGCTCGTCGCCATGGCGCGAGCCGGCAACCTCCATGACGCCCTCGTGGCTGCCGCCGACCTGATCGTGGCGAGCCAGCGCGCCAACGACCTCGAAGCCTCGCTCGAGGCGGACATGGCCAGGCTGCAGGCTGACCACACCGCCCGCCTTGCGGCCTTGAACGCCGAGAACGGCGTGCTGGCCCAGCTGACCGCGAACCTGACCGCTTTGAACTCCGCGATCTCGCAGCAGAACGGCATCACGACCCAGCTCGGCGCCCTCGTGGCTTTGCTCACGTCGGCCAAGGCGGGCCTGACCAACCAGCCGCCTGACGTGACGGCGGCCCTGGCGGCGCTGCTCGAGCAGCAGGAGCGGCAGCTGATCCAGATGGCATACCAGGCAGCCTGGAATCAGGCCCAGGTGGGAGCCGGCATCGCGATGGTGACCCGCACCCTTCCGGCCGGCACGACGCTTCCCGGCCTCAGGCTTTCGTGGCCGGTCGCCGGGGCGTGGATCACACAGCCTTTCGGTCCGAGCGAGCTGCTCCTGGAGCCGCCGCTGGGTCCCTACCCCCATTTCCACACGGGCATTGACATCGCGGCCGCATACGGCACGCAGGTGACAGCGGCTGCGGATGGCGTGGTGGTGGCGGTCGCCCACACCAACGTGGGCTACGGGAACTACGTGATCATCGCCCACGGGGCTGGGATCATGACCCTGTACGCGCACCTGGCGGAGACCGACGTCAACGTGGGCGACCGAGTGGCGCGCGGACACCGGATCGGGCTCGAAGGCATGAGCGGCCTGGCGACAGGACCCCACGTTCATTTCGAGCTTCGGGTCAATGACGCGGTGACCGATCCGATGCCGTACCTGCCGCCGCTGGTCGGCGGGGTGACCCCCAAACCCTGACCCGCGTCGAGGTGAACGGGAAAGCATCTGTCCTCATGTACCTGCTTGTCGGTCGCGCCGGCGAAGCGGTTGAAGCGACGAACAGCTGATGACGTTACAGGCGGGCGAGCGCGACTCGGGAGTTCGACTCGCTGAGCTGGTCGCAGCCTTCTCGCTGGCCATCGACCTCGGGTTGGGCCAGCCCATGGAGCACGTCCTGCGATCCTGGTTGATCGCGACCCGGCTTGCTGATCATCTTGGACTCGATGGCGACGAGCGAGGCACGCTGTACTACGTTGCCACGCTCGCCTGGGCCGGCTGCATCGCGGACAGCCCGGTGGTGGCGGCGTTGGTGGGCGACGACATCGCCTACAGGGCCAGCACCTACGGCACCGACCTCAAAGACCTGCCCGCTTTAGGGTTCATGCTGCATCACGTCGGTGCTCGGCAGAACTCATTGCGGCGCGTGCGTCTCGCAATCAACCTGATCGCGAGTGGAGGGAAGCCGGTGGAACAAGCCATCCAGTCGCACTGCCTCGTCACTGGCAACATGGCGGATCGGATCGGGCTCGGCAGCGAGGTCAGCAACCCACTGCAGCAGGTCTTCGCTCGCTGGGACGGCAAGGGGGTGCCCAAAGGCGTCGGTGGGGAAGCGATCGCGCTGACGATGCGTCTGTTCCACCTCGCCGACGTTGCCGAGGTCTACCACCGGACCGGCGGGGCGACCGCCGCCGTCGATGTCGTCCGCAGCCGCCGAGGCACCCAGTTCGATCCGGCTATCGCCGACCTCTTCTGCACATTGGCCGCTGACGTGCTGAGGGATTCGGCGACCGACGACGACTGGAGCGCGGTGATTGCCGGCGACCCAGCTCTGCAGCGGCGCCTCACCGACGCGGAGCTCGACCAGGCGCTGGAGGCGATTGCAGATTTCACCGACCTCCGGTCGCCATCGCGCGCCGGCCATTCGAGAAGCGTGGCCGAGCTGGCGTCCAAGGCGGCGTTGCATGCAGGTCTGCCGGCAGCTGAAGTCGTGGCGCTCCGACGAGCTGCCCTACTCCACGACATGGGCCTTCACGGCATCTCGGCGTCGATCCTTGACAAGGCAGGTCCGCTGTCGCCATCGGAGTCGGAGCGAGTGCGGATGCACTCGTACTACACCGAGCGGATGCTGGCGCGGCCGCCGATGCTCGGGCGGCTGGGTGCCATCGCCTCCTTGGCGCACGAGCGCTGCGACGGTTCCGGCTACCACCGGCGCCTGACAGGTCCGGCCATCCCGGCGACTGGTCGGCTTCTGGCGGCCGCCTGTGCGTTCCGCGCAATGACCGAGCCACGGTCGTATCGCCCTGCGCTAAGCGCCAAGGAGGCGACCGCAGAGCTGCGAGGCGACGTCCGCAAAGGCAAGCTCGACGCCGGCGCGGTGGACGCCGTACTTGCCGCCGCCGGGCAAAGCCAGGGTAAGCGCCGAAGCGGACCTGCGGGGCTCACCCCTCGAGAGGTCGAGGTGCTGATCCTCATCGCCCGCGGCGCCTCGAATCGGCAGGTCGCCGATGCGCTCCACATCGCGCCGAAGACGGCCGGGACCTACGTCGAGCGGATCTACTCCAAGGCGGGAGTGTCGACTCGGTCCACGGCGACCCTCTTCGCGATGCAGCACGGGCTTTTGGACTCGCTTGGGGGCGCTTGATTTGTAGGGCGAACTCCTGACGACAG
>DATARC010000257.1:0-12336 GCA_036264335.1 Candidatus Dormiibacterota bacterium | reverse complement strand
TCATTGCTTTTCCGATAGCCGCGGCGGGCCTGGCGAGCTCCGGCGCAGCCGCGTTCTTCGCCGAGCGGGAGTAGCTCACTTGGTAGAGCGCGACCTTGCCAAGGTCGAGGTAGCGGGTTCGAAGCCCGTCTCCCGCTCCAGTACCAACCTCTCGAAAAACGATCGCCAAGCTTCACGCGGAACGGACACCCCGCGGAGTGCACCTTCTGGCAAAGCCTCTGCCTCGAGATGGTCAAAGATGCCTGCGACGAGACGCGAACGCTGGGCTGAATCCGCGGTCTTTCCGGGACCAGGGCTTATGCGCGCACCGTATTTAACGCGCAAGCGGTCCTCGGCAGCGCCGTGAAGAAGGTGCCGTAGTGCCGACCCACGTGGCTGGCAATCGCGGCTTCTTCGTTGTGATCGCGACACTTGCCTGCTTCGGCCTCGCCACCTGTTCCACAGCTCCGTCGACCGCGACGCGCATTCCGACGACGCCCACACCCCAATCGCTCGGTGCAGAGGGGTGCCACCCCGCCTCACCCTCCGGAGATTTCGCGGCTGAAATCTATGGAACTGCGGTTAACGGCACTGTGTGGGCGTGGTTCATGCGGAGTTACCCGCCCAAGGCAGGAATGGAAGACAAGACCTTGTGGCGCTTGGCCGGACCGAACACTCGTGGGACGCCGACATTCGCCCTGCTCGGCCCTGATGGGCAGCTGGGACGTCTCACGGGACTGCAAGAACATGGCGGGTCAACGTGGAACCGGCCAGGAGTCGAGTACGGAAGCGTCCTGCTCTTTCCTGCCGCCGGATGCTGGGACGTTCACGTCACGCTGGCCCAACTCCAAGGCGACGTCTACGTCGTCGTGACCTCTCCTACTTAGCCTGGGGTCAGCCGCCGACCTTTTGTTTCGGCTCGGCCTCGAAGATCTCCTCGATCCGCCGCTTGAAGGTTTGCGCGAGAGAGAAAGCCAGCGGCAGGCTTGGGTCGTACTTGCCCGTCTCGATGGCGTTGACCGTCTGACGCGATACGCCCAGCCTCTGCGCGAGGTCCGCCTGCGACCAGTCGAGCTCAGCGCGCAGGACCCTCAGCCGGTTCTTCACCGATACCGAAACGTGAAGATGGCGGTGCCAACTCCCCAGAGGACCGCCATGAGGGGCAGGATGAAAGTCCAGCTGAGGTGTGGCAGTCCGGCGCCCTCGAGGAACCCGTAGGTGAAGGTGAGCAGCGCTGTGCCGGCGAGAGCGAACCCGAAGGCCTCGGTTTGAATCCGCTTTTGCAGCTCATCGGTCTGAGCCAGCCGTCGCACGAACAGCAGCACCACGAGCGCGGCGGGCACGACCGGCACCACCGCCACGACATAGCGCCAGCCGGCGCTCGGGTTGGCACGAAGCAGTGTCACCGAACCGATCAGCAACATCATGTAGGCGAGCAGCGCGAGTCCGATCTCGATCTGCGATCGATACGTAACCCACGTCGACTGCACCTGCATGGCCGGCGGCGTCGGCCCTGGGATCCCTGCGACCTTGGGGGGAATGTTCGATTCGGTGCGCATGAACGGAGATGCGGGATGCGTGTACAGCGGCTCGACCGGCGACTGGGTTGGATGCTTTTCGGGAGGGGCGTCACTCATGTCCGGGCACAGTAAAGCCTACTTACCAAAATGTCAAGCGTCCTTGTCTATCTCGCTAGTCGGATTCGGCCGGATCGACACCTTGCGCCCCGCCGGCCTGCCCTTTGTGGCCGTTGCCATTCCTGGCATGGCCCTGATTCCCGTGCTGCGGCTTCGTCCTCTGGGAGCCGTTGCCCTGCTCGGCCGGCTGCGTGGCGGTCGTGTTGGAGGACAGCCGGTCGAGGTGCTGGGCCACGGCCGCCCCGGCCAGGCCGCCAACCAAAAAGGCGCAGGCAACGACCAGAAGGCCGAGGTTGCCAAGGCGGTTGAGGAGGGTTGTCACCAGGTCACTACCCCCTACCAACGCTCGGTGTGCCAGGCGCGGTCGCCACGATTAACATCTGCGCGGTGGGCAGGTTACGAAGCCTGGTGGTCGCATGCGTGGCCGTCGCCGCTGTCGGCGCGTGTGGACCCTTCTGCCTGTCCGGCAAGGTCACGCTGAGCAATGCGACAGTCGATGCCAACTACAAGTGCCCGAATCCCGCGAACGACCTGGCCTACACGGTGCACGGCAGCGTCGACCTCGACAACTCGACCAGCAAGGACCTGACCATCAAGTCCATGTCCGAGGCCGGCACGCTGGTCGCTGTGCACGGCGCCTGGAGCATCGGCTCGGTCGGTCAGAAGTACGACGAAACGATCGACACCTTCTCGCCCAAGAGCGTGAAGTCCGGCAACAAGGCCACGATCAAGTTCAACATTCCCTTCAACTGCACCAGCAACGGCCCTGCTCAGAGCACCTACGGCGACTTCGAGCTGAAGGTCTCAATCGTCACCGACGGGGGCACCTTTACGACCGGCGTTGTCAAACACCGCCTGGTCATCACCTGACGGCGAGCGCCATGGAAAGCGGCACGATGCCCAAGCCAACCGAGCAAGCGAAAGCCGCGTTTACCAAGCTCGTGCCAGGCGGGCCAACCGTGACGCTGCGACCGATGTTCGGTAACCTCGCCGCTTTTGTGAATGGCAACATGTTCGCCGGGCTTTTCGGCGAGGACCTCTTCGTCAGGCTGCCCGATGACGAAAGCGCCAAGGTTAGAAAGCAGGGCGGCCGGGACTTCGCCCCAATGGCCGGTAGGCCGATGAAGGGCTATGTCACCGTGCCCAGCACGTGGCGCACCAAGCCAGAGCCTGCCAAAGCGTGGATCGTCGCCGCGCTCGACATCACGGCGCGCATGCCGCCCAAGGTTGCGGCTGCCAAAAAGCCGACCGCCAAGAAAGCCACCAAGACCAGGTAGGCCGGCCCTACCGCTTCGGCTTGCCCTTGACCTTCCCGTCGGTCGGCGGCGGCGGGGCAGCGGCCGCGACCTCGGCGACTTTGCCGTCAGGCGCCGGCTCTGGAGTCTCGGCCGGCGGCGGCGCCACGGCGAAGGCATCGGCCTGGGGACCCATCGAGACGTTCCCGCTGAAGGTCGCACCATCCTGGATGACCAACCGGGCTACGCGCACGTCGCCGGTCAGTGATCCGGACCTGGCGACCACCAATCGCTTACGCGCGGTGACCGGTCCGCTGACGCTGCCTCGGATGTTGATGTCGCCTCCGGCCAATGAAGCGTTGACCTTGGCGGCATCGTCCACTTCAACGTCCCCGGTGGCGTGGATCTCACCCTGCACGGTGCCGCCGAGACGCACATCGCCGTCGATGTGGAGCTCGCCGATCAAGCGGTCGTTCGGCCCCAGCGTGATCCCGCCACGCTGCGTGCCGGCGGGCGCCTCGGGCGGTGTCTGATCCGCCGCCGCCCTGGGAGCCCTAGCTCCCGGAACCCTGGTGCTCAAAATCGCCCATCCTTACGTGGCCGTTCAAGCTGGCGCCATCCTCGATCTGAAGCCGGCGCACCGTCACGTCGCCACTCAGCTTTGCGTTTTTTCCCAACACGAGCTTGTCGCGTGCATTGAGCGCGCCTTCGACGTCGCCTTTGATCGTGACGTTGGACGCCTCGAGGAACGCTTTCACCTTGGCGCCAGAGGCAACCTCGATGTTGCCGCTCACGTGAAGCTCCCCTTCCGCGCGCCCGTCCACATGAACGTGGCCCTCGTAGGTCAGCTTGCCTTCGAGGCTGTCATTCGGTCCCATCGTGAACCGGCGAAGCCCGTCCTTCTTGTCCTGGGCAGCCTCTACGGATGTGGTTTCGGCGACTGCCTCCTGTACGTCCATGAAATCAAATCACCCCCGCTTGGATTAGGGCTTCGGAGCCACCGAAGCCGAGCCCACAGGTTACTGCAGGACGGTTGTCGACTGCCGCCGCAAACTGAAACGTTGCCAGGCAACTGACAGTTGCTAGGTGGCCCGGTCCTCGATCTCCCAGGCGTGGTCGAGCACGTGCCACGCCATGCGGCGGGCGGCGTACCGGGCGGGCCAACCTCGCTCGGTGACGCCCTTGGTGCCGGCCCTGAGCCCCGCGACAATCTCATTCCTGAAATCGCGCAGCGCCGCAGCGTCCCCCGCGGCGGGCTGCTGCAGGCGCAGACCGATCTTTCGGGCGTACATGGTCTCCGCGCCCACCACGTGCTCGACGATGGCGTCTCGGTCGCGACCGCCCCCGCGCGGCCCCTTCCGCAAAGCAGGTGGAGCGTTTTCGACCACGCGGTCCAGCAACGTCCACGATGCCGCGACGAGCGCTGACAATCTCCACGCCTCCTTCTTCGTGAGCCGCTTCATCTCGCCCTTCGCGATTGCGCCGGGCGCGCCGAACTCTGTGGTCGCATCGCCCGGCAAGCGCTCGACGACCACGAATCCGGCGCCCGGCGCAAAGGCTATGCGCGCCGCCTTGGCTGCCTGCGCGTACCTGGGCGCTGCGGCTGCGAGCGCTTCCAGGGCCGATTGCTCATCCTTGCCGGAACGCGTCCAGCCGGGCCATTCTGCGGCCGACGCAAAGACGCGACGCTTGCCGATCTCCAGGTAAACCCGGGTCATGTTTTGACCTCGGTCAGAGTGTTGGCGGCAAGGTCGTAGAGAAAGCCACGGATCTTGTCACGGTGGGCCAGGTGCGGGTCGAGGCGCAGGCGGCCGACGTCCTGCGATATTGCCGCAATCGGATCTTCGAAGACGTTCAGTGCCTCATCGAAATGGTGGCCCGTCGCGGCGGCGATCTTGTCAGCGAGCTCCTTCTGCTTGAAACGCCCGATCAGACATTCGGTGTGATGTATGACCATGATCTCGCGCGTCCCCGCGACCGCTTGCGAAAGAGCCAGCGCGTTCCGCGCATCGTCGGTGGCTCGGCCTCCGGCATTGCGGATCACATGCGCGTCGCCGGGACGCAGACCCAGCAGAGCGCTGACGTCGACGCGCGCATCCATGCACGTCAGCACGGCGAGCTTCTGGACCGGCTCGACGATGCGCGCGGCACTGCCGAGGTAGTGGAGCCGCGAATTCATGACGACCCGATCGATGGCGTCCATTACGAATAATCTCGCTGGCCGGACGGCGCCTCGGCGCGCTCCTTGTAGGGCCCGCGAGCTTCGGCCTCCTTCGAACGCCGGTAGCGCTTCTCGGCCTCGGCGTGGTCTCCCCTCATCTCGGCCACGCGCGCGAACGCCCTCCAGGTCCATCCGGCCAGCTGCCGCTCGCCGAGCTCCTCCGAAGCGCGGATCGCGTATCGAAGGTCCTCCTCCGCCTCATCGAGCCGCCCCAGCTCGCGCTTCGAGATCCCGCGCTCCGCGCGCGCGTCGGCCAGCTCCCAGCGCGCACCCAGCTCGCTGAAGATCTTGATTCCCTTGTCGAGCGAGACCAGCGACTCATCGAAACGGCCCAGGTCTTCGAACACACGGCCTTTCTGCACGGCGGTGACGGCGACGCTGAACTGGTCGCCGGTCTCCTGGGCCAGCGCGCTGGCCTCTTCGATCAGGCGCATGGCCTCATCGAAGTTCTTCTTCTCCATCTGGTTGATCGACAGCGACGTGAGAGCGCGCACGCGAGCCCACCGGTCCTTGGTGCCCGCGAGCGCCAGGGCGCGTCGCCAGATCACCTCCGCTTGGTCGAATCGATCGCGGGTCCAGGGCACCCATCCCGCGAAGAGGAGCGTGCGTGTGATCGCCATGTCATCGCCAAGCTTTTCGGCAGCGGACAACGAGCGATCGAGCAGCGTTTCCGCTTTGTCCAGGTCCGCCTCCACGTTGATCGCGATGTCACCCAGGAATCGAAGCGCGTGTGCAAGCGCGAACGCGTCATCGTGCACTTTGGCGAGTGCGACCGAACGCTCGAGCGCGGCCTTGGCGGCTGGGTATTCGCCAAGCCAGTAGTGGGCCTCTCCAAGTCCCGCGAGGACGCGCGCCTCTCGCACCCCCCACTTGCCGTCAGGCCCTGACATCGCCAGCGACCTTTCGTAGAAGTTGATGGCCGACCGGCTTTCCATGCGTCGCCTGGCGCGGTCTCCCGCCACTTGCAACCCGTCGGCGGCGCGCTCGGTGGCCGCATGGTCGTTGGGATTCAGGTCGCGGGCAGCCACCGCGGCCAGCTCCAGGTGCTCGGCCGCCCATGACGGATGGCCCGTGGCCAGCAGGTTCTGCGCCACCAGCTCGTGCAGCCGCAAGCGCTCGCGCTTGGGCAGGCTCGCGTAAGCGACCTCGCGGAGGGTGGCGTGCCGCATCCGCCAAAGCGGCTCGGTCCTGCCCTCGTCCCGCACGATGATCTCGTTGTCTTCGAGCATCTGCAGCTCTTCGAGCTTCGGCGCCTTGTCGACCAGGGCCAGTTCCGTCAGGTCGAAGGAGTAGAGGAAGACGGAAGCCCGGCGCGCAAGGTCCCGGAGGCGCACCGGCAGGGCATCAAGCCTGGCCGCCACCACGGCCTGGACTGTCGGCGGGAGGTTGGCCGCGCCACGCACCGGCGCCGCGCCCGCCTGATTCACGAGCATGCCCGTCGTCTCGATGATGAAGTATGGATTTCCACCGGCGCGCTCGGCTATCGCCGCCGACTCGAGGTCGTCGATGTGGTCGCCGCCGGCCGCGCGGACCAGCTCAATCGACTCCTCGCTTGACAACGGGTCGAGGTGAACCAGCACAGCGTTGCCGCTGCTCGTGCCCCACGACGGCCGCGCCTCGAGGAGCTCAGGCCTCGCCAGCGCTATCACCAGGATGCGCCTCGACGCACGGGCACTTTTGGCGCCCACGCGCTCGATGAGGTCGAGCATCATCGGCGCGAGCGTGTGGAGATCCTCGAACACGAGCACGACCGTGCCCTTTTGGGCGAGGCCGTCCACGACAGCGATGAAACCGGTGGTGACATCGTGGACGAAGGCCGACTCCTCCCTTTTCCCCGCGACTCCAAAGAGCAGCCCCAGGCGTTCCGCGGTCGCTTCGACTGCGGCCGCCTCGACCGATCGTTGAGCCAGCGCGTGCAATCGCTGCACGGTTTTCTCGTGAGATTCGTCATCGCGGATGCCTGCCAGCTCACCAACGATGGCAGCGGCCGGACCGAAAGTTGCAGTGTCGGTGTACGAGCGTGAGCGGCCGCGCGCCACCACGACGCCCGCGTCCAGGCCGGCCACCAGCTCCGCGGCGAGACGAGACTTGCCGATGCCGGCCTCGCCGACGACGGTGACCAGCACCGGTCGCCCTGTTGTCGTTGCCAGAGCCAGGCTCTGGCGAAGGATCGCCTGCTCGCTCGCACGGCCGACGAACGCGATGGTTCGACGGGCTGAGCGGACCGTCAGCGCTTCGACCGCGTAGGAGGCGAGCTCGACGTCAAAGCCCTTCGCCCGGACCATGCGCCGGTGGCCGTACGAAACCGCCTCCGTGGTCAATGCCCGGGTGGTCTGTCCGGCCAGGATCTGCCCTGGCGTGGCCGCCGACTGCAGCCTGGCGGCAATGTTCACCACCGGCCCGGTCACCAGCAGCTGGCCGGCCGGCCCAACCCCGGTGGCGGCCTCGCCCGACTCGATGCCGATCCTCACCTCCAGCGGGGCCGCCAGCCCTTCCGTGCGGCCGAGCCGCCTTACCCGCTCGCGGATGGCCATGGCCGCCCGAACTGCCCTGATCGCGTCGTCCTCATGGACGTGCGGGAGGCCGAACACCGCCATCACGGCGTCGCCGATGAACTTCTCCGGCCGTCCGCGCAATGCCTGCAGCTCCTCCGTCGCAGCCTCGAAGAACCTGCCCATGATCTCCCGCGCCCGCTCGGGGTCGACTGACTGGGCCAGGCCCGTGGAGTCGACCATGTCGGCGAACAGGACCGTGACCACCTTGCGTTCCTGCGTGCCGAGGAGCGTGCCGACGACGGCACCACAGTTCGAGCAGAACCTCGCGCCCGGTTGAAGGGAATGTCCGCAGACCGCGCATTGAATCGCCACCGCCGGCGAGACCGTGTCAGCTGGCTTCTTTTTCGCCGCCTACCTCAAAGGGCCCCGCCGCGGTCAAGCGAGTCCCGGCGCAGGCGGTCGGCGGCCGCGCCGAGCACTGTGGACAGCAGCGAGTCGCTGGTCTTGATGGCATCGCGGAACTGGGCATGGCTCATGACCATCGCGCGCGCTGGCGTGGTCGTCACAACGGTCGCGGTGGCCGGCCCGCGGTCCAGCATGCCGATCTCGCCGAAGAAATCGCCGGCATGCAGCGAGGGGCGCGCCTTGCCGTCAACCTCGACTGTCGCCTCGCCCTCGAGGAGCACGTAGAAGCAATCCGAAGCGCTGCCCTGCTTGATCAGAGTGTGGTTGGCTTTCAGGTTCACCTCGTCGGTGCGGCTGGCCAGGAACTCCAGCTGCTTGCGTGTACACCGGGAGAAAAGGGGCACGCGTCCCATCGCGTCCACCTTCGGGTCGCTCATGCATGGCAGGATACCCCCGGCACGGTGGCCCGTAAACTGCCGGACCTATCATGGGCGCTCGATGACGCAGCTCACCGAGAAGGCTCGCGCCAGCCTGCCGGACAGCGCATTTGCCTACATCGATTCCTCCGGCCGCCGGCGGCTGCCCATCAACGACGAAGCCCACGTCCGAAACGCCCTGGCGCGTTTCAACCAGACGACGTTTGAGGACGAGGCGGCTCGCGACCGCTCGCGCACCCGCCTGCTGAAGGCCGCCAAAAAGTACGGGATCGTGCCCGTCGGATTCATGACCGGCCAGCTCCGTTCGGCCACCCGCCGGCTGGCCGTCGAGAACGAAGAGATGCGCAGTGAGATCGGCGCCCGCGCCAGCGAAGTGCGCTCGCTGCCAACAGGATCCGTCACGTTCCTGCTTGCCGACATCGCGGACTCCACCGGGCTGGTCACGAGCCTCGGGGACAGCTATGGGGCGCTGCTGGCCGGCGTCAGGCGTCTGCTGCGCGCCGCCATTCGTGCATCGGGCGGGCGGGAGGTGGACGCTCGGGCTGACGAGATGTTCGCGGTGTTCGAGCATCCGCGCCCGGCCATCGATGCAGCGCTTGCCATCCAACGGCGCATGCGGTCGAACAGCTGGCCAGGCGGCCTCGTCGTGCTCGTCAGAGTCGGCCTGCACAGGGGCCGGCCGACATTGACGGACACCGGCTACGTCGGACTCGCCGTCAATACGGCGGCCCGAGTCTGTTTCGCCGCCCATGGCGGGCAGATCCTCGTCTCGAGCTCTGTCCGGGAGGCGATCGCAGACCTCGAAGGTTTCGAAGCCGGCTTCAGGGATCTTGGCCTGCATCGGCTCCACGGCCTGTCAGAGCCGGTGGGGTTGCTTCAGATCGAGGTGGCGGATCTGCCGATCGATTTTCCGCCCCCGCGGATCGGGATCAGCGATTCGGCAGGGCCTGTAGCGCGGCGACGGCCTGGTCGAGGCGCGACCGAGGCAGGCGCCCGCTCGCGACGGCGGCCCTGATCGCGTTGTAGGTCGCGTCGGCGACCGAGATGTCGTGGGCGATCATCACCATGTCGCCGCCATTGACCAGGAACTCGACGGCCGCCTCGGGCGCCGGCGTGCTGTTGGTGATCGCGCCCATCTCCATGTCGTCGGAGATGATCGCGCCTTTGAATCCGAGGTCTGACCTCAGCATGCGGATGGTGACCGGCGAGAGGTCCGCCGAATGCACGGTGTCGATGGCCGGGTAATAAAGGTGGCCGAGCAGCACAAAGTCCGTCCCATGCGCGATCGCGGCTTTGAACGGCGGCCAATCGCGTGACTGCAACGTGGCGAGGCTCTCGTTGATTCGAGGCAGCTGAGTTTCCGAGCTGACGCTCGTGTCGCCGTGGCCGGGGAAATGCTTTGATGCCGACAGCATGTGCGCGGCGTGGATGCCGTCGACGACAGCGCCGACCGCTGTCGCGACGGGAGCCGGACTCGTGCCGTAGCACCGCCCCCACATGATCGAGGAGGGTCCGCTGCAGATATCGGACACCGGGCCGAGGTCGAGGTCGAAGCCCAGCGACTTGATCGCCGCTGCCATTTGCGTGGTGTTCGACTTGCCGACCGGCATTGCGTCGCACGGCACTGTGCTGATGGCGATACAGACCTGGCCGCCTTCCTGGTCCGTCGCGGCGATGAGGCGATGGAGGTCCGCTGCGCGAATTTTCGCGATCAGCGATTTCATCGAGGCGGCCGTGGTTGCGTTGTGATTGAGGTTCACGACCAGCAGGCCGCCGAACTGGCGCTGCTTCCAATCGGCGAGCACCGCGTTGGTGAGGCTGCCTCGGAAGCCGACCATGATCACAGCGCCGATCTCCTCACTGAGCGTCAGACCGCCAGGTCCCAGCTGGTCGGTGGGCGATGGCGAGGCCACCGGCGATGGCGATGGTGATGCGGAGTTTGCCGGCGACGGCGTCGGTGTTGCGGTCGCGATCGGCGCGGGGCCGCCGCACGAAACGATGAGTGCGGCGAGCAGCGCGAGCACGAGCCGCTTGGGCATGAGGCTTCCTTGGTGCACGTAGATAAGAACGCAGCCTTCGACCAGAAAGCTACAAATCCGTTCGCCTGCCAGGGGTTATGGAGCGGGTGATGGGAATCGAACCCACGTAAACAGCTTGGAAGGCTGCCGCACTACCATTGTGCTACACCCGCTTTGGCGCTTCGCCGGCGGCCCGAGAGTGTCGGTATGCCGGGCCGGCAATTAGAGTACCTAGACTTTCCACCACGGCCCGGTCGTCTAGTGGACTAGGACGCAGCCCTTTCAAGGCTGATATCGCGGGTTCGAATCCCGCCCGGGCTACCAAAAACCATCACACGAATCCACACGTCCGGGGCCGCCTGGCGGATCTGAGTTTGGTGGGCGGCGAGGGTTTCGAACCCCCGACCTCCAGCATGTCAAGCTGGCGCTCTTCCAACTGAGCTAGCCGCCCATGGCGGGAATGGGCACCGAGTGGACGCTTATTCTAGTTCCGATGCCGCCGCAGATCGGTCAGCCAATGCGCCGCATCGAGGACGAGCGTCTGATCACAGGACGCGGCCGGTACGCCGGGGACATCAAGCTCGGCGGACTCCTCCACATCGCGTTCGTGCGGTCGCCGTTGCCCCATGCGCGCATCGCGGCGATCGACACCTCGGCCGCCAAAACCATGCCTGGTGTGGTGGCTGTGTGGACCGCATCCGACCTGCCGGAGGTGGCGCCCGGGCTGAGCGACTTTGGGCCGACGGGCATCGTGCAGCGTGGCCGCCCGATCCTCACCACCGACGAGGTCAACTACGTCGGCGAGGCTTACGCGGTCGTGGTCGCCGAAACGGAGTACCAGGCCCGGGATGCGGCGGAAGCGATTGCGGGCGAGCTCGACCCGCTGCCCGGAGTCGGCGACGTGATGACCGCAACGGCGGAGGGGGCGCCGCTCGTTCACGGCGACATGGAGAACAACATCGCGCAGTCGAGCTCCACGACGTTCGGGGACATCAAGGCGGCGTTCGCGGAAGACTCGGTCACCGCAACGATCACGCTGACCACGTCGCGCGTGCTGGGCATCGCGATGGAGCCGCGCACCACGACCGTGAGCTATGAGGACGGCGCGCTCAGGGTCTGGACGTCGACACAAAACATCTTCGGCGTCAGAAGCACCATCGCGTCAATCGTCGGCCTACCCGAGGAAAGGGTGCGCGTGCTCGCAGAGGATGTGGGCGGCGGCTTCGGCGCCAAGGGCAGCGTGTTTCCTGAAGAGGTGCTCACGGCGCTGGCGGCGATGCGCCTCAAGCGGCCTGTGCGCTGGGTCGCCACGCGAAGCGAGGACGGCGCCACCACCGCGCAGGGCCATGGCACAGTCATCGAGCTCGAGCTTTCGGCATCGCCTGAAGGCAAGCTTCGCGGATTGCGCGGGCATGTCATCCACGACATCGGCGCCTACTCCGCCTCCGGAGCCGGCCAGCCGGGAATCATCATCCCGCACATGGTCTCTGCATACGTGCTGCCGGCGATGGACATCGAGGCCGAGCTCGTCTACACGAATACGGTGCCCACCGGCTTCATCAGGGGCGGCGGTCGACCCCTCGGCAACTATGGGATGGAGCGCGTCATCGACCGCCTCGCTCGCAAGCTCGGAATCGAGCCCGCCACCATCCGCAAGCGCAACCTGATCAAGCCGGAGCAGATCCCCTACACGACTGGAATTCCAGCGGGGCGCAGCGGATACGTGTACGACAGCGGCAACTACCCCCGCCTGCTCGAGCTCGCGCTGGACAAGCTGGCTTACGACGAAGGCCGCGATCGAGGTCGTGACGGAAGGCTGGTCGGTTACGGCATTGCATGTTGCGTCGAGTCGACCTCCTTCGGACGCGGCGAGCCCGCCAGGCTCCGCATTGACAAGGACGGGACCGCA
>DATARC010000252.1:0-7170 GCA_036264335.1 Candidatus Dormiibacterota bacterium | reverse complement strand
CCATCCGGCGCTTGTAGGCCGTCAATCGCTCGATCGGCGCCCGCGAAAAACAGATAAGCGTCACGTCGCGGTGGCCAAGGTGGACGAGAGTGCCGTCGAGCCCGTCGGCCAGGCTCGTGCAGCCAGGACAGGCGCCGATCGTGTAATCGGGGCCGAACATGACGTTGTAAGCGAGCAGTTGCGAGCGTCAGTCGAACAGGTCGGAGAGCTTCTTCTTGCCATCATCGGTGTCGAACTCGTAGTCCTTCTCGACTGGGACCAAGGGCAGCTCATGGCGCTTTTTCGTGATCTCGTCGTTCTGCTTCGCATGCTCGGCCTCGAGCTTGGCGAGCTCATCACGGGCCACCTGCCATTCCTCGCCCGTTCCGATCTTGTGCTGGGGCATGTCATGTACCTCCTGTGGGTGCGACGCGATGCCGACCGTCCGACTTCACGTTACCGGGATTACAACCTGGGCCGCCGAAGATCCGGCCTGTGATCACGGAACCAGTGCCTGGGGCGCAGTCGCGAGCACTCGCGCGGGATTCCCGGCCAGGAGCTTCTGGACGATGGCGGCGGCGTCGGTCGTCTGCCGCTACATCCAGCGCTCGCGGTTGCGGTAGATCTCGAGGACTGGGCCATCGGGCCGTCGCTCACGGTATGCGCGAAACCGTGCGAGCAGGCGCGCGTAGCGGCGATCCGACGACCGCAACATTCGGTGTGGAATCTCGAGCAGATAGTTCTCGACCTTCCAGACATTGGTGAGAGGCAGGCGCCAGTCGTACCTGCCGAGGGCGCGCAGATCCACCAGCTGGTACCCGGTGACACGGCCGGTGAGGTCCACGTATGGATCGAAGTAGCTCCACACAAGATCGCGAATGCCGCGGAACAGGGGCTTGCGGCCGTGGAGGCCTGCATCTCGAGACCGGGCCACGGCGCCCCACCGACCTCTACTGCGAAACACAAAGATCACGTGGTCGACCCCATCTTTGGACTCAAAGCTGACCACGAGCGGGGGGTAGCCATGCTGTTCCAAGATCACGGCAGCGACCAGGGCTGCCTCCAAGCAATGCGCGGTCTTGTGACGGACCACCTGGCGAAAGGATCGGAGCGTGTCCCCGTGCAGCTCCCAGTTGTAGGGGAGCCTGCGCAGGAACTGCTGGACCTGTTGAGGGGTGCGGTGTCGCTGGATGATTCGCCGCTCTTCGGGGGTGAATGCGTCCAGTGCCGGGGGCGGCTGGGTCATGGGCCGACTATTTTGCAACCTCCGGTCGCGATGTTCCGTCCAGGCCCGAGCTCCCTAGAGACGCTTGCACGCGTCAGCTTGCCGCCGCAAATACCCTCTGTGTATCCGGCACACCCTTCAGGCGCTTCCTGCCGCGGCTCTCGAAACGAATTCCTGATCCGGCGGCCAGTTCCCGCGTCGTACCTGAGACGATGACCTCGTCCGCAAGCCCCAGGCCGGCCAACCGCGCCGCGATGTGAACGGCGATGCCACGAATCGCCGAGTCCGCGCGCTCGACCTCGCCTGAGTGGATGCCCGCTCGAGACGCGAGACCGAGCGCACGATCGTCACGCTGAATCGCCCACGCGCACCTTATCGCTGACGCCGGCCCATCGAAGGTCGCCAGCATTCCATCGCCGGCGGTGTCGACTTCGACGCCGTCGTGTTTCAGAAGTTCCATGCGGACCTTTTCGTAATGCTGATCGAGTAGCTTCCGCCAGGCCGTATCTCCGATTTGGCTGACCTTCGACGTCGATCCAACCATATCGACGACCAGGATCGTGGTGACGAAGCGATGGCTCGCATGCTTGCCTTGTAAGAGCACAACGTCGCCCTTGCCGCGCCGGCCTGCCTGCCACGCCGCGATCTGCGTCCGCGACCTGAAACCCAGCTTGTTGAGGACGTGCTGAAGGTGAGTGTCCACCGTACGTTCGGACACATTCATCCGCACACCTATCTCGCGGTTACTCAATCCGTCGGCAACCAGCCTGGCGATCTCGCTCTCTCGAGGCGTCAAGTAGGTGGCTCCTTGCTTCGAGCTGAGCCTTTCCTGTATTGAGCGGATTTGCGCTGTGGCGAATTGGAGGGCGCTGGCAGCAGTAAGCGACCTGCCGATACTGTCTTCATATTCGGCTTCGCGTAGCGGGAGGCCGTTCTGTGCTTCCGCGATCCATTTGTCCAGTACCGGCTGAAACGGAGGCATGCCCTGAAATCCGCCGAGAGCTCGGATGTTCTGTGCCGCGGCTTCAACTCTCAGCCCGGCCGCAGCTGACCCGGCTTTCAACAGGAGACCGAGAGTCATGTCCAGGCCCATCGAAAGGCCGCGGAGGTCACCAGCGCTTTCGCACGCCGTGAGACCGGACGCAAGCGGCTCGCAGGCGGCCGCCAGATTTCCGGCCAGGATATCGCTGCATGCCATCCACACGCATGAGTAGGCCGTCCCAATTGAATCGCCAATTTCGCGCCGCAGCTCGAGTGATTGGGCAATGTAATCGCGAGCGGAGGCGTATTTCTTCATATTGATGCGGGCGGCGCCGATCGTGAACAGCTGGTTGGCGATGCCCGCTCGATCGCCAAGTAGACGAAATTGTGCAAGGCTTTGCTGCGCGAGCTGTTCGGCAGCCTGGAAGTCGCGGCGCACGTTGGCAACTCCCGCGAGCCGGGTCAACCCCCGCGCGACGCTCAAGCGATCGCCCTCCGCCTGGTATAGCTCCAGACTTACGCGGTACTTGTCGGCGGCGCCGTCGGGGTCATTCGTCAGATTCAGAACGTCGCCCAAGCCCGCGAGCGCGCGCGCCGACAAAGCCCGATTGGCCACAGACTCGGCGATCGCCAGACTCTGCTTGAAGAATTCCAGTGCTGAGGAGTAATCCGCCTGGCGGAACGCGAGGGAGCCGGCGGCAGCAAGGGCGGCCGCCCGATTCGGCGTAGACGTCAGATCGCCATCGAGGGCTCGGCGCAACCATCGCCGGCCCTCATAAAGCAAACCCTGGAGGTCCCAGTACCCAGCCAGGCTGGCGCACACGCCCAGCGCGAGCTGCCGATCGTTCGCGATCGCCCACTCCAGGGCCGACCGCAAATTGTCCATCTCCTCCGCCACCAGATCCGTCCAGTCGTGGGCATCAGGTCCACCAAGACGATCGCCTGCCTCAAGCGCTATTGCGGCGTACAGCCTTGCGTGGCGTTCCGCGACGTGCTGCGCCTCCTCCGTGGATAGAAGCTCGGCCGAGTAGGTTCGGGTTGAGTCGAGCAGGCGATAACGGTTCTCGTCGCGAGTTGTGCCGGTGACTACGACAAGCGATCTATCCGCCAAACGCCCAAGAAGGGGCAGCACCTCGGCGCGCGGCAACGGGTCGAACCCACACACCGCCTCCGCTGCCTCGAGGTTGAAACTTCCGTTGAACACGCCGAGCCGGCGAAATAGCGCGCGCTCCGAGGCGGGGAGCAGCTCGTAGCTCCACTGGAGAGCCGCGCGAAGGGTTCGCTGCCTGTCAGGACGAAGAGGCGATTCCGCCACCAGCAAGGCGAACCGGTCGTCCAGCCTGTTCGCGATCTGGGCAGGAGAGAGCAATCCGACTCTGGCTGCTGCAAGTTCGATCGCAAGAGGAAGGCCGTCCAATCGGCGGCAGACTTCGCCAATTGCGCTGCAGGTCGCCTCGTCGATTTCGAAAGTCGAGACAATGGCGCGGGCGCGATCGACGAAGAGCCGCACGGACTCTGTATCGAGCACGAGATCGACCGCGGCACCGATTGGCGGAGTGGACAGCGGCTGCACGCGCCAGACGTGCTCGCCTGGAATGCGAAGTGACTCCCGACTCGTGATCAAGAACTGGATCCCGGAACAGATTGCGGCCATCGAGGCAACCAGACTGGCAACCGCTTCAGCCAAGTGCTCGCAGTTGTCAAGGAGGAGCACTCCTTTCGCATCGCGAAAGCGCTCAGCGACTGGACTACCTAGCGTGTCCTCGACGGCCACTCCGAGTGACCCTGCCACGGCTTGGATGACCAGGCCAGCGTCGGTGATCGCGGAAAGGTCAACAAACCAGACACTCTGCTTACCTTCCAGTTGCATCTGATAAGCAACCTCGAAGGCAAGGCGAGTCTTGCCGCTCCCACCGGCGCCGGCCAGCGTCACGATCCTCTGGTCGGCGAGCAGGTGGCGCAGGCCCTGGATGTCCTTCTCGCGTCCGACAAACGAAGTCATCTGCCGCGGGATGCTGGGTGCCACCTGCTGGGCGCTTGGGCTGGCCAGACCTGATCTCCCAAGCCAGACGGCCAGTTGTGTCCTCGACGACATGCCAAGCTTGTTCAGCGCGTGCTCGATGTGGCCCTCGATCGTTCGCTCCGAGAGATGCAGCCGGGCGGCAGTGGCGCGGTTCGTCAGCCCCTCGGCAACCAGGTTCGCCACCTCGAGCTCGCGGCGGGTTAGCTTCATTGGCTTCAGTCGCCTGAATTCAACCCCAAATACGGCCTCAGTGGCCGAACGGCTACACGTCCTGGGCCAACTTCTGGATTGTGGATGCCAGCTCTCGACAGTGCGCGGCGACTCGGGCCAGAGCTTGCTCGTACTCTGGCGTCAGGCGATCAGGCGCAGTTGCGCGGGCCTTCACAAACCGCTGTTCCGCTTCCGCGGCGACCAGATCCACCTGGTACCGGGCCGTCCAGCGCGCGGCAAGCCGCCGGCCCACGAACGCGGCGGCGTAGTACGGAACCCCCTCGGATCTCAAAGTCACGCCGGAAGCCAGGCGGTCAAGGTCGATGAGGACAAGGCCGATCACATCTCGCACGCTCCGTTCCTCCGTGCACGGCATGTCCATGTGGGCTGGCCCTAGCTGAGCCAGGACGGCCGCGTAGCGGTCTTGGAGATCCTTCAGCCGTCGGGATGCCTGGACTGACATTGACGACAGGTTAGCTCTGAGTTTCCGGCCGAGAAATCCGTGAAAACACCGAGTTATCAGGCGATTCCGGCACTGAAAAACCGCGTATTTCCACGGATGCGCGGTCCGCCGGTTCGAGTTATCGTCGCTGCACTTCGAGAAGGAGGTTCGAGGATGTTCGCCAAGCAGAAGACAATCGCGATCGACGTCTCTCCTGAAGCCGTTTATGACTACGTCTCGGACATCGGCCGACACCCGGAGTGGGCCAGGCACAGACTTGTTGTCAGCCGAGTCGGTGAAGGTCGCTACGAGTCGAGAGCCGAGGTATTCCACCTCGAACCCCACAGCGTGCTCGAGGTCGAGACGACCGATCGACCACGGCGATTCTCTTTCTTCAGCAACGACTCGATCGCCGGCAGGTACCGTTGGTATTTCGATATATCGCCCGACGGAAGCGGAAGCAGAGTCAACTACGGCCTGGAGCGGCTCAGCGCGTCGCTTGCCGTCAAGCTCCTTCAACCATGGCTGCTGTGGCCAACGGATGGACGCGGGGGCGTCGTGACCGGTCTCGCCAATATCAAGCGCCGGCTCGAGGCTGAAGCCGCGCCTGCGGCAGCGCCGAGCCCGAAATCTCAACCCCAGATTGGTTAAAGGAGCACATGAGATGGCCAGCACGCCCGTGACGATGCGAAGGTTGTCCCTCGATGGTGTCGAGTTGGAGTACGAAGACCGCGGTTCGGGAGAACCGGTCGTTCTGATTCACGGCAGCGCCATCAAAGACGACCTCTTGCCAGTGGCCGATCAGCTTGCGCTCAAGGGCTATCGGGTGATTCGCTACCACCGTCGAGGCTACGGCTCGAGCAACATCGCGCCAGGTCCGATCAGCATTGGAGACCAGAGTCGCGACTGCGCCGGACTCCTGAATGAGCTCGACGTCGAACGGGCGCATGTCGTCGGTCATTCCTACGGTGGGGTGATAGCGCTGCAGCTGGCTCTGGACGCTCCGGGCATCGTGCATTCGCTCTCGCTTCTTGAACCGGCGCTCATCTTGGTGGTGCCGTCGGGGCAGGCGATGATGCAGCAGATGACGCCGGTCATAGAGATGTACCAGCGCGGCGAGAAGCAGCAGGCAGCGGCGGCCTTCATCCAGGCCATCAGCCGGCCCAACGCGCAACAGATCATCGATGCCGCGATACCGGGGGCCTACGCCGACTCCCTCACGATGTCCGACATGTTCTTCGCGACCGAGATGCCGGCGCTGGAACAATGGCCCTTCAACCTAGAACAGATTGGCGGCATCCAGCAGCCGGTCCTGTTTGTGATTGGAGATGAGTCACCCGCGCCATTCGGTGAAGCGCAACACCTGTTGGCGACGGCACTGCCGCAGATGGTGACCGCCACGATTGCCGGCGGCACTCATATTCATGACATCGAAAAGCCCGGACCCACCGCCGAGGCGATTGCGAGCTTCCTGCAGGTCAATCCGATGGTCGGAGTCATGACCGACCGGTGACGATGTCCGCGTAAGCGATGCCGCCGGCCGGCACGCTAAAGCTGAAGATCTGGTTTCGGCCCGGGGACATAAACCCGGGCCCAAACGTCTCGGAACCGTCGCTGCGATCCCGGGTCAAGCATTGTCTGAATGACACCAACCCGGCACGGGGCCATCCCGACCGCCAGCCCTCTGAAAAGGAGCCCAAGCGAGTCAACCCGCATGAGGGCATCGCACGCAAGTCTGGGCTGGCCCGCCGAGTGCCAGCTGATGGAAATACGTACTCGGTCTGTCTCAATCACGTGTTTCCACGGTCGTTGAGCGGTTGATCGCCGCATAGCCTCCTCCTCACCGCCTGCATAACAGGCGGAAACAAGGAGGTTGCATGAAATGCAAGTCACGCGGCGGTTTCTAGCGAGTCTGGTAGTCGTATTCGCATCGGTGCTGGAGGTTGCCTCTGCACCTGCGGCACAAGCGGCAGCGCCGGCGCCAGCGAGCGGCAGCTTCGCAGCCACCATTGCGCCAGTCGGAACGCGATCGGCCGATGGCAACACGTTCATCGACTTCACGTTCGTGGAGCAGTTCGAAGGCACGCTGAGTGGGACTCGACTCGGCACGGGCCGATTGGTGATTCACCCTGACGGCACCGTCAACGTCAGGGATAGCGGGCTATTTAGCGGCTCCATCGGGGGCGCAACCGGCACGGCGATTCTCAGCGCCAGTATTTCTGGCACCTTTGGATCAATCGCGGCGAACTTTGTCGTGGCCGATGGCACGGATGGTCTGTCAGGAATCCACGTCGAGGGAACAGCGGCTGG
>DATARC010000234.1:0-25457 GCA_036264335.1 Candidatus Dormiibacterota bacterium | reverse complement strand
GGCCGCAGCCTTGCGGCGACCCCGAAGAAAGGGGCTCGCCGGTCGAGGCTGGATCCCCGTTGCTGCCGCGCTCGCGGTCCTTTTCAGCATCGCGGGCGGTTTCGTCGTCTACGCCAATGCGCTGCCGACATCCGTCACCCTCAACCTCAGGGACGGTGAGACCAACGTCGCCACCGACGCGCAGCTCGACTTCAAGTTCTCACGGCCCGTGGCGATGTCCACGTTTCAGTCAGCGCTGACGATCACTCCTTCCATGCAAGGGACCTTGCGCAGCACGTCGGGACAGACGGAGTACGCATGGGCGCCCGTCGGCTTTTTCGCGCAGCTCACCACGTACACGGTGACCGTCAACGCGCTCACGGACGTGGGTCACCACCCCATGAAAGCCACGGCGTGGGCTTTCACGACCACCATCGAGCCGCGAGTCACTTCGGTCACCATGGCCGGCGTCACGATTGCCGACGGTGGCGAGATCGACCCCGGCGCGACCCTCCAGCTGAACTTCAACGACGCGATGGACCAGAGCACCATCAGCGTCACTGCGGGCACGAAGGTGCTCGCTCTCAAATGGGCCGCGGATTCCCGTAGCGCCACGATCGTCACCGCCGGCATCCCATCGGGACCCCTGGTGATCCAGCTCGCCGCCGGAGCTCGCGATCAGACGGGGCACGCGATGCCCAGCGCTTTCACTTTGAACACAGGCATCTACTACCACGATAACGAGAAGACCACGGCCCTCAAGTATCCCGCCCTGATACAGATTCCCAACGATTCCTTCGCGCGTGACCAGAACGGCCTGCAAGCGGCCAGCATCATCTTCGAGTACGTGGCTGAAGGCGGAATCACGCGCCTCACCGCCATCTTCCAGAACGCGCCCAAGGTCATCGGCCCGATGCGCTCGAGCCGGTTCATCTCTTTGAAGATCGCGCGCCACTATAAGGGGCTGCTGTTCCAGTCAGGCGAATCTCAGGCGACAGCGGGCCGAGCGGCAGGCGACCCGGTGCCGCAGTTCTTCGACACCCTCGGCTACATGTATCGCACCCCGGCCCGAATCGCCCCGGACAACCTGATGATCGACGGCACGATGGTCAAGAAGGCGGAGGCACGGTACGGCATCGCGGCGTTCAAGTTGCCCAAGGCGCGCCAGCCGCTGCCCGGTGGGGCGGCGGCGAGCAGGGTTTCGGTGCCTGAGCACTACTCGATCTATACCTATGACCCCACATATGGCACCTACCAGAAAACTGAGGAAGGCCACCTGTATCGCGACGCCACCAGCCACCAGCTGGTGCGCATCGAGATGCTGATACTCCTCCACACCCAGGTGCAGCTGCTGGACGTCGGCGACGGGCACGGCGCTCACATTCATGACTACGACCTCGACACGAGCGGCAAGATCGACGTCTATTACAAGGGCCACAGGTTTGCGGGCACCTGGAGCTCCACCGGCGCGCATAAACCGCTCGTCTTCAAGCTGGCCAACGGGACGACGCTCAGCCTGCCGCCAGGCCTGGTCTGGATCGACGTCGTCAGCTAGCGACCGCGGCCGAGCGGGTTAAGCGCGCGCCGCATCCTTGAGCGAGGTCACGTAGGCCGACGCGGCGACCGCTGCGGTCGTGCCGTCGCCGACGGCTGTAGCTATCTGCTTGGTCAGCTGCGCTCGTACGTCGCCGACCGCCCAGACGCCTTCGACCGAGGTCTGGAGGTCACGCCCTGTGAGGATGTAACCGGCTTCGTCGTGGTCGACGTGCATCTTGAAAAGGCCCGAGTTGGGCACGAAGCCGACAAAGATGAACACCCCGCCGACCTCGAGCTCCTTCGCCTGCCCGCCCTGTTCGTAGTGCACGGTCTGGACCTTGTCGCCGCCCGTGATCTCTTTCACGGCAGCGTCGAGGATGAACTCAATCTTTGGATTGGCACGCGCACGGTCCACGAGAATCGGCTGCGCTCGCAGCTCGCCGCGGCGGTGAATGATGTAAACCTTGGAGGCGTACCTGGTGAGGAAGTCGCCCTCCTCCACAGCGGCGTCACCGCCCCCGACGACTGCCAGCTCCTGGCCCTTGAAGAAGGCCCCATCGCAAACCGCGCAGTAGCTGACGCCACGGCCCCAGAACTCTTTCTCACCCGGGATGCCCAGGTACCTCGGCAGGCCGCCGGCGGCCATGATCAAGGCCGGAGCCCGCAGCTCCTCACCCGACTCCAACCGGACGACCTTGGTGGTGCCCTCGACGTCGATGTCGAGGACCGGCTCGAAATCACGCACCTCCAGCCCGAACTTGCGGGCATGGTCTCCCATCTTGGTCGCCAGCTCGGAGCCCAGGACGGTCTCGAAGCCGGGGTAGTCCTCGACCAGCTCCGTGTTGAGCAGCTGGCCCCCGAGGGGGCCCCTGTCGACCAGCACGGCTTTCAGGTTCATCCGGGCCGTGTAGAGGCCGGCCGCCAGGCCCGCCGGGCCGCCGCCGACGATGATGACGTCGTAGCTCATTGCACTAATTGGAAATGGACCGGCAGTGTCGGTATTCCTACCCGTGCTTGAACTGGGCGCCGTAGCCCCCGCGGGGGCTGTGGCAGAGGATGTTGTCGAACGGGCACCCGATCGAGCAGGCGCCGCATTCGATGCAGTTGCCGAAGCTCACCAGGGTCTTCTTCTGCTCGTCGTTCCACTCATAGACGCCGGCCGGGCAAAAGTGCGTGCAGTACTTGCCCTCGCACTTGGTGTCGCAGACCGCCTGATCGACGATCTCGATGTGCGGCTTGCCGCTGTCCTCGCTGTACTTGACAGTGAACAGCTTGTCGGTGAGCTTCTCCATCAGGCTCCGAAGCGCTCCCAGACCCGGCACATCAGCCGGATCGCGTTTATGTAGTCGGCGGCGTGGATGTTCTCGTTGGGCGCATGGACCCGGTTGTCAGGGCGCCCGACGCCCACAGGCAAGACGGTGGGAATGCCGAGGTCGGCCACCACCGGATGCATCGGTCCGGTCGCCTGCATGAACGGCCATAGAACCGGCTCGCCATGCAGCTCGCGCACGCACTCGATCATCGCCTTGGCGACGTCGGACTCCGGGTCTGAGCGCGCAGGCTTCTCGGAATCGCTCCAGACGATCTCGACCTTGTCGAAACCATGAGCGTCGAGGTGCTTGCGCAGGCTTTCCAGCACGTGGGCAGGGTCCTGGTTCGGGATCAGACGGAAGTCCAGCTTGGCGGTGACCTCGGCCGGGAGCACCGTCTTCGAGCCGGGCCCCTGGTAGCCGATGGTCACACCGGCAATATTGCAGGTCGGAGTGAACAGCAGCTGCTCGATCACAGTCTCTGGCTTGGGATCGCGGACCAGGCGCTCGAACCCGACAAGCTTGCGACGCTGCTCGACCTCCGGGTCGATCTTCGCCATCATGCGGCGATCCGCCTCAGTCGGTGGCACGACTCCGTCGTAGAAGCCGTCGATCTTCACGTTCATGTCCTGGTCGCGCAGGCTGGCGAGCGCTTCGATCAGGTACATCGCGGCCGATGGATAGATGGACGCATAGCCCGAGTGCTGGTCGTAGTTCAGAAACCTCACTCGCAGCTGCAGGTAAACCAGCCCGCGACATCCGAACTGGAGGGTCGGCCGCCCAGATTCGTCGAACGAGGTGCCGGACTCCCACAGACAGCCGTCGGCGCTGAGCTTGCTCGAATGCTCGTGCGCGATCTTTTCGAAAGTCTTCGAGCCGATCTCCTCCTCGCCTTCCACCAGGAACCGCAAGGTAACGGGGATCTCGCCCACCTTCTTGAGCGTCTCGACCGCGTGGATCCGCGCCATCACATCGGCTTTGTCGTCTGCGACCCCCCTGGCGATGATCCGGCCGTCCTTCTCCGTCGGTTCGAACGGTTTCGACTCCCAGAGGTCGATCGGGTCGACCGGCTGCACGTCGTAGTGCTGATACAGGAGCAGCTTGCGGCGCCCGGCGCCGGGTACCTCCGCGTACAGGGCGGGCATCCCGCCCGCCTCGAGCGTCTCGACCCGGTCGGTGAACCGGCCGAGTCGTTCGGCCAGCCAGTCCCGTGCCGGCTTCACCGCGTCCGCTCCGTGATTGGAGATGCTGGGGAATGAGCAGAGCTCTTTGAGCTCTTCGACGAATCGCGCGCTGTTCCTCTCGATGTAGGCATCAACGGCTGTCGTTGAGATCACAGGGACATTGTTTCACCCGCGTAACCTTGTCGTGTGAGCGAAGGTGAGAGCGAGTTCCACTTCTCGCCGCGGCCAAATCGGGCAGCTGAGATCAAGTGGCGCCCATGGTCGGAAAAGGCTTTCGAGGAGGCCCGCCGGCTAAACCGCCCGATCTTGCTTTCCATCTCTGCTGTCTGGTGCCACTGGTGCCATGTGATGGACGAGACCACCTACTCGCATACAGGAGTGATCGAGCTGGTCAACAGCCAGTACCTCCCCATCCGGGTCGACAACGACGTGCGTCCCGACATCAACCAGCGCTACAACATGGGCGGCTGGCCGACCACAGCCTTCCTCACGGCTTCGGGCGACATCCTCACCGGCGCCACCTACCTGCCACCAGACCAGATGGCGGACGCGCTCATCCGAATCGCCGCTTACTACAGCAGCCATCAGCCCGAGATCGCCAGCAGCGCACTCGAGTCGCGTAAGCGCGCGGCAGGAGGCATCACACGCAGCGCCGGAGAGCTCGATGACGGTCTAGTCGACTCGATCCTCGAGGCCGTGATCAATGCCTACGACCCGGAGTACGGCGGGTTCGGAAATGCCCCGAAGTTTCCGCAGACGGAGGCGCTCGTCTTGCTGTTGGAGCAAGCCCAGGTACGGTCGGATGCTGCGCTGCGGAAGATGGCGGTCCATTCGCTTGAGCGCATGGCCGGCGGCGGCACATACGACCACGTCGCGGGCGGGTTCTTCCGCTATTCGACGACCCAGGATTGGAGCGTCCCTCATTTCGAAAAGATGCTCGAAGACCATTCCGGGCTGATCACCGCCGTGGCTCTCGCCGGCCTCGACGACGTCCTCGACGAGACGACCCGCTACCTGGATTCAGTCCTGCGTGATCCGGAGACCGGTTTATATGCAGGTAGCCAGGACGCCGACGAGCGTTACTACGCGTTGGACGGCGAGAAGCGACGGCGAGAGGCCGCCCCCTACGTCGATCGCCGCATCTACACGTCGTGGAACCTGGCGCTCGCGGTGGCCTATCTCGATGCGGCCGTCCTGCGCAACCGCCCAGCGCTTCGCGAGCACGCCGCCAAGCTGCTTGACCGGCTCTTCCACGACAGGTATGCGACCGGCCAGGGCTTGACCCATACCGAGGGGGTGACCGGCCAGCTCGCTGATCAGGTGTGGGGACTGCTTGGCTCGGTGCGAGCGCACCAGGCAGGCCTGGGCGACAGGTGGCTTCCGATCGCCATCGACCTCGCAGAGCACCTGGAGCAGGTCTATGCCGATGGCGAGCTGGGCGGATATTTCGACCACGTCGGCGAAGGGCTCGGACGGCTCGGGGATCGCATCAAGCCACTGGGCGAGAATGCCATCGCCGCGATGGCTTTGGCCGAGCTGGACACTCTGGCCGGCCGGCCCGACATGCCTTATGCCACGCGGGCTCGCCGCGCCCTCGAGTCCGTGGCCGGCCTGCCCGCTCAGTACGGCCTGATGGCGGCCGCCTTCGCACGGGCACTGGATCGCCTGCGCAAGCCGATCAAGGTGAGCAGCGGAAACCGCGAGCTCGTGCGCGCCGCGCGTCTCGCGCACCCATATGCGGTGATCGACCCCAATGGAGACAGCCGCGCCGTGGTTTGTGTAGGGACCATATGCTTGGCGCCGGTGTCAACGCCCGACGCGCTCGAGGAAGCCCTCCGGGAAGCGGCAAGCGCGCGTGCGTGAGAGCCGGCGCCACTTCGTCAGGCGCGTCGACAAGGCTCTCGAGAATCCGAGCCTGCAGCAAGCGCTGACCAGCGGGCTGACTGGCATTCGCGCGCGCCGCGACCGCGCGTTCGAGACTTTCGACTTCGACCAAGGGCGAGCCGAGCTGAAAAATCGCCGGCAGGCAAATCTCGACGTCCTCCCTGAGCTGGCCGACAAGTTCAAGCAGATGATGGAAGCCGCGGGAGGCATCGTGCATTTCGCGAAGGACGCAGCAGAGGCTCGCAAGATCATCGGCAGCATCTGCGCCAGAGCCGGCGAAACCGCCCGACGAGATGCCGGGCACCGGATGGTCGTCACCAAGGTCAAGTCCATGGCCGGCGAGGAGATCGAACTGAACCCGTACCTGGAGTCGATGGGAATCGAGGTGGTGGAGACCGACCTGGGAGAGCGAATGGTGCAGCTCACCCACACGCATCCGTCGCACCTCATCGCGCCCGCCATCCACCTGACGAAAGAGGATGCTGCCGCGGTGTTCGGCACCGAGGCCACGATCGACGCCATCCAGTTGCACGCCCGCGAATCGCTGCGGCAGAAGTTCATCGAAGCGACGGTCGGCATCAGTGGAGCCAACATTGCAATCGCGGAGACCGGCACCGTGGTCATCGTCACGAACGAAGGCAATGCAGACCTGACGACAACCCTGCCGCCGGTGCACGTAGCGCTGTTCGGATTCGACAAGCTCGTCGCCACGCTCGAGGACGCGGTGGCGGTGCTCCGGATGCTGCCCCGCAGCGGCACGGGGCAGGTCATGACCAGCTATGTCAACTGGATCACAGGACCCTCGCGATCGGCTGATATCGAGCAGTCGCTGACGATTGGCGTGCACGGCCCACGAGAAATGCATTGCGTGATCCTGGACAACGGGCGAACCGAGATGCTCGCCGACCCGGTTTTCCGCGACGCGCTGACGTGCATTCGCTGCGGCGCGTGCTCTAACGCATGCCCGCCGTTCATGGCGGTTGGCGGCCACCAGTTCGGCCACATCTACAACGGGCCGATCGGATTGGTCCTGACGCCTTTCCACCACGGACTCGACAAAGCCGACCTGCCGAACACCCTGTGCACGCAATGCAATGCGTGCCAGGACATCTGCCCGGTGGACATCCCTCTGCCGCGCCAGATCCTCGAGCACCGGCGCAAGGGCCGCAAGACGCTTCGGAAAAGGGCGCTGACCGGTGTGTGGGAACGGCCGGCCCTCGCCGATCGCTTGCTGCGCGCCGGCGCCACGTTCGGCGGCATCGTCCCTGGTGCACCCCCACTGGCCCGCGTGCCCTACCGCGACCGGGCGGCGGGCGGTTCCGTTGGTGCCGGTCGGGGCGCCGAGCCACTGACGATCTTCGCGTCGTGCATGGTCGACCGGATGCTGCCGGCAGCGGCGGTCGCGCTAAGACAAATCGCAGACACTGCCGGCTACGAGGTTGGATTTCCCAAGGGCCAGTGGTGCTGCGGCCTGATCGCGGCCAACGCGGGCGACTTCTCAGGCGGGGTAGAGCTGAACGAAAGCCTGGCTGAATGCCTTCGAGATTCCAAGGGTCCCATCGTGACGCCCTCGGCTTCGTGTTTTGGCGCCTTCACCATCGACGCCCCCGACTGGGGCGCTTCCGCCGAACCCTCCCTGCGTTCGCGCTTCAGGGATTCCACGCGATTCGCTCTTGACCTGCTGACCCGGCGCCCCGAGCTCATCGCCGAGACCGGCATGGGCCTCAAGGTCGCCTATCACGATTCGTGCCAGACCCTCCGGCAGCTGCGCCTCAAGGCCGAGCCGAGGCAGCTGCTTGGCCTGGCCGGCTACGAGGTGGTCGACATCCCGGACATCGCCAACTGCTGCGGCTTCGGCGGCACGTTCAGCCTGGATTGGCCACGGGTGGCGGCCCGCCTCGCCGAATGGAAGCTCGATGCGATAGCCAAAACGGGCTGCACGGTTGTGGCTTCGGACAACCCGGGGTGCCTGATTCACATTGCCACGGCCGCTCGCAGCCGCGGCATCGAGCTGCGTGTCGCCCACGTGCTCGAGCTGGTGGCCGAGCGCCTCGCGGTACCGGCTCGGTAGGGTTAAGGCCTGGTGAAGATCTCGCTCGTGGCGACCGCCCCAGCCGACATCGCGGTCGACGCGCTCGCGATCCCCGTTGCCACCGGTCAGCGCCTGTCGGGGTCCGCGGTGGATCTCGACCGCGCTCTGGGCGGGCTGATCTCTGATCTGCTTGCGAGCGGCGAGTTCAAAGGGCGAATCCATGAGGTGCTGCCGGTGCCCACCAACGGACGCATCGCCGCACGCCGCTTGATCCTCTACGGGCTCGGCGCGGCCGGCGACCTTGACGGCCAGAGGTTGCGGTCAGCCCATCACGAGCTCGTGCGCGCCGCCCGCACGTACGGGTACAGCCGCATCGGCCTGATGCGCGTGGAGCCTCTGGCGAGTGACAGCCTGAAGGCAGTCGTCGAGGGATGTGTCATGGGCGCCTTCGAGCGACGTTCCCGCCAGACAGGCTCTCAGCCCGAGCGCGGGGAGCTCGACGAACTGGTCCTTGCCGGCTTTGGGCAAGGTCGGGACGACGAGCTTGTGACGGCGCAGGAAGCCGGCGAGGCGACGAATCGCGCACGCGAGTGGCAGAACGCCCCTCCCAACGAGCTGACGCCCGACGCTCTCGCGTCCGAGGCCCGCAAGATCGCCCAGCGGCACGGTATGGAGATCGAGGTGCTCGGACCCTCAGAGCTGCGAGCGGGCGGATACAACCTGCTCATGGGCGTCGCGGCCGGCTCGACGCAAGCCCCCCACATGATCCGGCTGCGCCACCGCGGTCGCGAGCTGGCGGGCAAGACCGCCGACGCCGACGCGCCCGTCCTCGCCCTGATCGGCAAAGGCATCACCTTCGATACGGGCGGGATCTCGCTGAAAGAAGCGCCGTCTATGAGCCAGATGAAGGCGGACATGGCGGGCGCGGCCGCGGTGCTGGCGGCCATCGACGTGATCGCGACCCGCAAGGTTCCTCTTGATGTCATGGCGGTGATCGCCACCACGGAGAATATGGTGGGCCCGGCGGCGCAACGCCCCGGAGACGTCGTCGTGAGCGCCGACGGCAAGACCGTCGAGATCCTCAACACGGACGCCGAGGGCAGGCTGGTGCTCGCCGATGCGCTGACCCACGCTCTGCGCAACGGCGCCACCCACCTCCTGGACCTCGCGACGCTCACAGGGGCGGCGACGATTGCGATCGGCCATGGCGCCACCGCAGCGGTCAGCAACAACGACGAGTTCTGGCTGTTGATCGAAGAAGCAGCCCGGCGCGCAGGCGACCGCGTCTGGAGGCTGCCGATATTCGCCGATTACCGCGTGCTGCTGCGCAGCCAGATCGCGGACCTGCGGAACTCGGAGTACGGCGAGGCGGGGGCCATACTGGGTGGAATGTTCATCGGCGAGTTCGCCCGCGGCAAGCCGTGGGCGCACCTCGACATCGCCGCCTCGAGCTGGAATACGAACGCCGAGCTGACAACGGTTCTGCGGGGACCCTCGGGGGCCGGCACCCGCCTCTGCATCGAGCTGGCGGAACTCATGGCCAGGCCCGAGCGTTAATTACGCTGATGGGAATCCTCGAGACCATCGAATCCCCGGCTGACCTTCGCAAGCTGGACCAGGCGCATCTCACGCAGCTCGCCGACGAGGTGCGCGCGTTCCTGGTCGAGCAGACATCGCACTCGGGCGGCCACCTGTCGCCAAACCTGGGCGTGGTCGAGCTCACCTTCGCGCTGCACCGGGTCTTCGACAGCCCGAAGGATGCGATCGTTTGGGATACCGGCCACCAGGCATACGTTCACAAGATCGTCACCGGCCGCTCTCGCGACTTCGCGCGCTTGCGCCAGGCCGGCGGCCTGTCCGGATACCCGTCGCGCAAGGAGTCGGAGCACGATTTTGTCGAGAACAGCCATGCGTCGACGTCGCTCAGCTACGCCCTGGGCATCGCGGAAGCAAGGCTGCGCAAGGGTGTCGGCGGGCACGTGATCGCGGTGATCGGCGATGGTGCTTTGACGGGTGGGATGGCATACGAAGCGTTGAACCAGATCGCGCACCTCCAGCCGCCGAACCTCATCATCGTCATCAACGACAACGGACGTTCATATGCGCCGACCGTCGGCGGGCTCGCACGCCATCTGTCCCAGCTGCGCGTCGATCCGCGTTACGAGCGCATCAAGGAAGAGATCTCGCGCCTTCTACGCGACATGCCCCTCGTTGGTCCAACCGCCGACCAGGCCGCCTATCGCGTGAAAGAGGGCCTCAAGCAGCTGCTTCAGCCATCGACGATCTTTGAGAGCCTCGGCATCAAGTACGCCGGGATCGTCGACGGCCACGACGAGCCCGCGCTGGAAGAGGTGCTGTCGCGCTCGAAGCGACTGCGAGCGCCGACCGTCGTGCACGTGATCACTGAGAAGGGCCACGGATACGGCCCGGCCGTCGACGACGAGGTCGACAAGCTGCACGGTGTCGGCGCTTTCGACCCGTTGACGGGGCGCCCGCGATCGACCGAGCTCACTTACACGGACGTTTTCGGCGAAGCGCTGATGACGGCGGCGACGCGACGGCCTGAGGTCGTTGCGATCACCGCAGCCATGGCCTCGTCGACAGGCTTGCTGAACTTCGCCAAAGAGTTTCCTGAGCGCTTTTTCGATGTCGGCATCTGCGAGCAACACGCCGTGACGTTTGCCGCCGGCCTCGCGCTCGCCGGCATGCATCCTGTCGTCTGCATCTACTCGACTTTCATGGCACGCGCCTTTGACCAGACAATCATGGACGTCGCCCTGCACAAGCTACCCGTCGTTTTCATCATCGACCGCGCCGGCGTGACCGGTCCCGACGGGTCGTCGCACCACGGCATCTTCGACCTCTCGTTCCTTCGCCTCATCCCCAACCTCAAGATCGCTGCGCCGGCTGACGCGACCGAGCTGTGTGCCCTTCTGGAGACAGCGCTGGCATCGGACGGGCCGATCGCGATTCGCTACCCGAAAGGCCCTGTGCCTTCGACTCCAGAGCTCCCGGTGGAGCCGCTGCCCATCGGGCGGTGGGAGCAGCTGCGCAAGGGTTCCGACGCTGTGATCTTCGCGGTCGGCCGCATGGTCGAGGTGGCGATGGAAGCGGCGGAGCGCCTCGAGCTCCAGAACGTTTCGTGTGCGGTCGTCAACTCTCGATGGATCAAGCCCGTCGACCCGAGGATCGTCGACTGGGCACGCACGCATCCCGTCGTCGTGACCGTCGAGGACAACGTCGGCGCGGGAGGCTTTGGCGGTGCAGTGCTCGAGACGCTCGCGCCGCACGGGCTCGCGGGACGCGTGCGCACGCTGGCGCTTCCCGATGCATTCCTGCCGCACGGCAAAGCGTCGGAAATCCTGAAAGAGCAAGGTCTCGATTCGGCCGGCGTGGCGAAAGCGGTCTACGAAGCCGTCAAGGGCAAGGTGCGAACCGAAACCTAGCTCCGGCTACAGCTTTTTCCGGCCCCCGTAGCCTTCGCCGATCCGGTGCCAATGGTCGACCTTGTCCTCGCCGAGCTTCCAGCACAGCTCGACCAGCTCGCCGTCTCGGTATGACGGGAAGTCGATCAAGCCCTCGAGTGGTCCCTTGAGCTGGATGCCCATACCGTTGAGGTTCGCGACCGCCTTCAACAGCTCCATCTCAGCTCCAGCCACGGCATCGCGCGCCTGCTGCTGGCGCTCGCGATTCTCGGCCCCCGCGCCTGGCCGCTTCGATTCGTACTCGGCGATGCGCGCGTGGTCCTCGAGCTCGGGCAAGAGCGCCGAGAGCTCTGCAATCTGGGCGACGATCCTGCTCACGCGCGGCAGCTCGTTGTTCGCCTCCTCGACGGTGTAAGTGCGGAGCCTCTGCACGGGTCAACCATAGTCTCCGCACGGCAGACTTCGCTTATGGGCACAAGCACGCGAGGAGCCGCCAACGCAATCACCTGGGTGCGCATCCTGCTCCTGCCCGTCGCATGGATCGATGCCCTTCTCGGAAGTGGCTGGGTCGCCGGCGCCGTCTTGATCGCAGCCGGCATCACCGATTTTCTCGACGGTCTGGTGGCGCGCCGGCTCGGCCAGGTCTCGCCGGCGGGGGCGCGCCTCGACCTGATCGCCGACACGCTGGTGCTGCTTTCGGCCGCGGCCTGGATTGGCCTCCTGCATCCAGAGGTCGTCGGCGAAAACCGGCCGCTCATGGCTGCCGCCCTGCTTGTCTACCTCGGCGCGGTCGGGATCGGCATCGTCCGCTTTCGAACTTTGCCGAACCTGCGCCTCTACTCGTCGAGGGTGGCTGGCGGCTTGCTCTACGGGTTCGCAGTCGTCACGTTGTTGACCGGCCGTTACGACAAGCTGCTGCTTGCGCTCGCGGCGGGCGCTTTCATCCTCTCGTGTGTCGAAACAGCTGCCGGCGAGCTGCTGTTCTCGGTCGCCGACGGCGACATGGGCTCTGTGCTTCTCGAACGCAGAAGGCGCGCTGAGATCAGGGCCGTCCAGGCCAGCGGCAGGGCCAGCAGGCAGCGCTCCCATGCGCCGACCGCAAATGTCATGGGCAGCAAGGCAAGCCCGACGAGCAGCACGACGACAGCCACAGCGCCGATCCCAAACGACAGCCGGCCATAGCCACGCCACCCTTCGCGCGCGCCCAGCGGGTTTGCGAGCACCGCCGGAGCGACCACCAACGCAAGCATTGCGACTGCGGAGGCGGATCGGTGGACCGTCGACGCTTGGCCCGCGGCCTCGTTGAGCGGCACGAGCGCGGCGAGGATCAGCGACGCGCCCGCGAGGGCGACGAGAGCCCGGCCGGCAAGAGCGCCGGGTCCCAAAGTCTGGCGAGCCCAACGAGCGCCAAGCCCACCATGAAGATCACAAATCCGACTGCGAGCGCTGCTGGTAGCCCGGGCACGGCGAGGCGGCTGATGGTCGTTTGCGAAGGATCGTAGCCAGGCGTCACGAGTCCCGCGATCAGGACGACGGTCGCGGCCAAAACCGGCGCGCCGACACCGAGCGCGGCGATGACACGCCTCATCAGGCCAAGATAGCCGCAAACTGCGCGGATGGATGAGCAGGAGCTGCGCAGCCGATTCGCCTCGGCACAGGTAGCGAGGTTGGCGACTGTGGGCGCCGGCGGAAGGCCCCACCTCGTGCCCATCTGCTTTGCGCTCGACGAACAGACCCTGTACTTCGCGGTCGACTCGAAGCCGAAGCAGACGACCAACCTCAAGCGCCTGCGCAACATCGCCGCGAACCCGGCAGTGTCGATCCTGGTCGACCACTACGACCCCGATTGGAACAGGCTGTGGTGGGTTCGGCTTGACGGCGATGCGCGAGTGGTCACCGAAGAATCTGAGATGGACAACGCGCTGCGACTGCTGGGCGCCCGCTACTCTCAGTACCGGGCCATGGCGCCGGCGGGGCCGCTCGTCGCCGTCGACATCGCCGGGATGACTGGTTGGTCGGCAACCTGATCGCTCAAGAGCAGCTCAGGCTGTGCCTGCTCGACCGGGTAGAGAAGAGGCTGGGCGTCGACGATGGCTGTGCCCAGCGGGTTGGGTCCAGTCGAGTGGCCGTAGGTGGTTGCGGTCCAGCTCACGGCATAGGTGACCGCGGCCTCGACGCGGTAGCCCGCCTGGTCGTGGGCCTGGTAGACGTGAGTGACCGCAGACGTTTGTGGATAAGGCTTTCCGAAACCTGACCGGTCGGAGAACGTGGCCTCGCTTCCGTCGCCGAACTTCCACGTGGCGCCGGTGGGAACCGCGGTCACGGCGTAGTCGATGCCGTTGGATGACTCATGGACGGTCGTTGCCACCGGCGTCGGCGACAGCCAGACCAGCGAGTCCAGGCCAACCAGCCCCGGTGCGCTGGGATTGGCGACCACCTTGCTCGCCAGCGCGCTCCAGTCGGGCATCGGTGGCGGCTGCAGGGCGCCGGCGCAGGCGGTTTGCTCCGGAGTGGCATTGAGCAGCTTGTCCAGCGCGATGACGTGAACGCACGCGGTCTCCCCAGCTTTCATGTCCGATTGCGTGAGCGTGCGCGGCGAAGAGGTGGTGGCCGCCTGCAAACGATTCCGCGACGTGCCGAGGGTCAACCAGGACGAGTAGTGGCCCATCCCGACCGCGAAGTAATCCTTGCCCGCCCCGTCGCCCTGGTCGCCGACGGAGTCCCACGTGAATGAGACCGAGGTCGTCGATACGTCGCTGACACTCGGGATTGGAACAAAGGGCGGGCGCGAATCCACATATATGTCGACGACGGGATAGCCGTACTGGTCGGCCATGAAAGGCGGCGGCGACGCGTTTCCATAAGCGCCAATCCCGCACTGGCCGCCGAACGTCCAGTTGAAATAGGCGATGTACTCCTTTGCGTGCCCGTGGACCGACCAGCCGTTGTTTGCGAAATTCCAGTGATAGTGGTCTGGGTAATTCTCGTGGAGGAGCTTCACCCACCCCGAGGCATCACCCGGCGAGCCCCTGAAGTCGCCGTAGAAATATCCATACCAATCGTCGTAGCCGGGGTTCGGGTGAAATCCGTAGAAGGTGTTCCGCTCGGGGTTGGTGCCGACGTGCGGATCGCTGGTGACGACGCTCGCGACCCACATGTCGGAGTAGTTGGTGCACCAACCAGGCGGATCGCCATACGCCGCGCTTCCCCACGCCGAGCCGGCCACCGCCCGCGTCGGCACGCAAGCCAGGGCAAGGCCGAGGGCCAGCGCCAGCAAACGCCGCATCCGACGACGCTACGTTGTGCCGGCGATCGAGGGAAACCCAGCCTGTAAATGGGACGTTCGGAGAGCCCTCCGCTCTCTTCCAGCCTGATCCTCACCCGATGATCGGCGCCGGCCGCCATCGGTCCGGAGGCAGCTCCTGGTCGTCGACCACCACCCACGAATCCCCGACTCGCTGCAGGCGCGCCCACCACTGCAGGACAGTTGCCGACCATCCGGCATGGGGGTCGTCCGCAGTCACGATGCGCCGCTCGGCTGCGACCTGGAGCACGGCTTCCCGGGCGAGCGGGTCCCAGAAAACCAGCTCTCGCGATGAGGTGCGCTCCTCCATCCGCGCCTGCCGAAGACGCAGGGTTTGGGATTGCGCGGTAAGCCGGCTCAAAGCAGGCCCGCCGAACGCGTCGCTCAGGCTCACGCTCCCGGGCGACTCCAGGGCCGCGCGCCTGAGATCGTCCGCTCTCAGCATCACCTGCTCAGCCTGAACCCGGCTCAAGCGCGGAGGGAAGGGCAGCTCCTGGGTGGTGGCGCCGGCGCATGCCACGGTCAGTAGGACGGCCGCGAACGCACACGCCGGGTTCACCACACCAAACGTAAGCGCACGAAATCGCGCTGGCGACCGAGGTTGTGAAGGGTTGGTACTTGACGAGACGTGACGTCTCGTCTAGTGTCGTCTCGATGGCCGTCCGGACCAGGAACCGAATTCTCAGGAAGGCGGCCGGCGTGCTGGCTACTGAAGGGAAGCCAACCGTGGCGAGGTTCGCCGAAGCCGCCGGGGTCTCTCGGGCCAGCTTCTATCGGGCCTTCGAATCCCGCGGCGCCTTGCTCGAGGCGCTCGCCGTGCAGCCCGAGCCAGGTGCGAGCGAGCGCATCCTCGAGGCCGCCCTGGCGCTGGTCGGCGAGCATGGCCTCGCCGCCATGTCCATGGACGACCTGGCGATGCGGGCGGGCGTGTCGAGGGCGACCCTGTACCGCCTGTTCCCGGGCAAGCCCGCCATCTTCACCAGCCTGATCCGGACCTACTCACCCCTGGAACCGGTCAGCCGCGTCGCGCTTGAGCTGAAGGACGATCCGCCCGAGATCGTGATGCCGGAGATCGCGCGGACCGTCTACCGCACCGTCTACGGATCCGGCGAAACGCGCATCGGCCTGCTGCGCGCGGTCTTCTTCGAGGTGAGCTCCCTCGCGCCTGACGCCGAGGAATCGGCGCGCGAGGCGATGCAGATGATCATCGGATCGGTCGGCATGTACGTGATGACCCAGATGACGTCTGGGCGGTTGCGGCCGATGTCCCCGCTGCTGGCGCTGCAGGCGTTTGTGGGTCCCATCTTCTTTCATGTCCTCACGAGACCCCTGGTTGAAAGGGTGCTCAGTGTCGACATCGACGGTGAGCAGGCGGTGACCGAGCTGGCTGAGAGCTGGCTGCGGTCGATGCGGCCGGATGAGGAGGCAGCACCATGAGCGAGTCGTACGCGGTTGACGTCGACAACGTCGTCAAGTCGTTTGGGACGATGCGGGCGCTCGACGGCGTCACGCTCCGCGTCAAGACCGGCGAGATCTACGGGTTGCTCGGTCCCAACGGTGCGGGCAAGACCACCCTCATTCGGGCGATCGTCGGACTCGTCGCGCCTGACTCCGGGACGGTGGCCGTCCTGGGAAAGCGGATGCCAAATCTCGACATCCTCGGCAGCGTCGGCTACATGACGCAGGCAGCAGCGCTCTACCCCGACATTTCGGTCGAGGAGAACCTCCGTTTCTTTGCCGCCATCAGTGGAGCCGACGGCAACGTGGACGAGGTGTTAAAGGTCGTCGAGCTCGATCAACGTCGTAAGTCGGTGGTCGCCACGCTCAGCGGCGGCATGCGGCAGCGCTGCTCTCTGGCGTGCGCGCTCGTACATCGCCCACGCCTGTTGCTTCTCGACGAGCCGACGGTGGGCGTGGATCCCCAGCTGCGCGTGCAGTTCTGGGAGCACTTCAGGGAAATGGCCGCCGCCGGAACGACCATCGTCGTCTCCAGCCATGTGATGGATGAGGCGGAGCGCTGCCAGCGCCTGGGCCTGATTCGGTTTGGCAAGCTGCTCGCGGAAGGCACTCCAAACGAGGTGCGCGCCACCGCGGGCACGAACAACCTCGAAGATGCTTTTCTCACGCTGTCGGGGAGGAGCTCCGAATGAGCGGCCACCGCATCGCTGCCATCACCAGACGCCTCCTGCAGCAATTCCGCCACGACCGCCGCACCTTGGCACTGCTGTTTGTCGCGCCGTTGGTGATCCTCGGCCTGCTCGGTTACCTGATCCGAGGCGCCACCTCAGCGCCCGATGTCGGCATCGCCAACCGGGACCAGGGACAGCTGGGCGCCAGCATCGCTTCCGCTCTGGCGAAATCGAGCAAGATCCACGCCGTCACGATCAACGCGTCGGATGGCGACGCCAAGCTCAAAGACGGCTCGCTTGTCGCGTACGTCGTCTTTCCGACTGATTTCAGCCAGCTCGCGCAGCAGGGTACCGTCGCGCCAGAGATCCACCTCGAGGGCTCGCAACCGGGAGCACAGGCGCCGGTTCTCCAGGCGATGCAGGATGCAGCCGCATCGGTCGCGGCATCCACGGTGAGGTTCCAACCGCGCGTCACCACTCTGTACGGCGGCCCGAATCTCGACCAGCTCGACTATTTCGGAGCGGCCTTCATCGGCCTGATCCTCTTCTTCCTCGTGTTCGTCGTGACGATCGTTTCTTTTCTGCGCGAACGGTCACAGGGCACGCTCGAGAGGCTGATGGCGAGCCCGCTGCGCCGCGGCGAGATCGTCATCGGCTACATGCTCGGCTTCACCATCCTCGCCCTCGTTCAAGCCGTTGAGGTCCTGCTCTTTTCGCTGTACGTCCTCAAGGTTCACAACCAGGGCAACGTGCTGCTGATCTTCGGGTTCGAGGTCCTCATGGCGCTGAGCGCTGTCAACCTGGGCATCTTCCTGAGCATGTTCGCGCGCACGGAGTTCCAGGCCGTGCAGTTCATTCCGCTGGTCATCGTTCCCCAGGTGCTTCTCTCCGGCATCCTCTTCCCCATCTCGACGGAACCCAGGCCGCTGCAGTACGTCTCTGACGTGCTGCCTCTCACTTACGCGGTCAACGGGCTGCGCGACGTAATGCTCAAAGGCGCCGATCTCACCTGGCCGGCGTTGCAGCTGGATGCCGGCGTGGTCGCGGGCTTCTGTGTACTGGTCATCTTCGCCGGGATTGCAACCCTTCGCCGCCGCATCGCCTGACCACGACGTTTCGTAAGCTGCAGTGATGCTGCTCGTGTGCTCAGGTCGGTGCGGCGGCCGGTTGTTTCGGGCGCTGTTCGCCGAGGTCGATGTCGATTCCGGCGGCGGCTACCAGGACCACCGCATAGCGCAGCCCGGTTACATCTGTCTGAACTGCGGCTCGCCGGCCGTCGATCTGAGCGAGGTGCCTCGCGAGATGGAGGCCGAGGCCGCGGAGGACGAGCGTCCCGCAGGCGCGGACATCCTTTGCCCCGTGTGCGAAACGATGGTCCAGGTCGACGCGGGCATGGAATGCCCCAATTGCGGCGCCCCCCTCGAGGTCGCCTAGGTCAGAGAGGCGCTGCCGGCCAGGATCCCGAGCATCCATCGCGCCGCCGCGGCGTCTCGCTCCCGCACAGCGCGCCGAAGCACCCTGATCGCGCGAGGCGTGTCGAGATCGTCTTCGAGCGCAGCGTTGAACGCCCTTATGAGCGCCTTGCCGGCCCGCGCGGGCACACGTGCCGCCGGGCCCGCCCCCACCACCACCTCGGATGGACGCTCGCCCGCCCCCCGAGCCTCCTCCGCCAGCAGGGCGCGGGCACGTTCGACCAGGCGGGCGGCTTGCGCCAGCCCCGACCAGCTGAAATCCCAGTCGCGCCCATAACGATGCGAGGCCAGATAGAGCCGCACCGCGGCCGCGGGCGCTCGCTGCAGCGCCTGGCTCACGTGCACCAGGTTGCCCAGCGACTTGCTCATTTTCCGGCCCTCGTACCGGACCATGCCAGTGTGCATCCAGGCTCGGGCGAAGGGAACCTTGCCGGTTAAGGACTCGGATTGGGCTCGCTCCGACTCGTGATGGCTGAAGGCCAGGTCACGCCCTCCCCCGTGAATGTCGATCTGCTCGCCCAGGTACCGCATGGCCATCGCCGAGCACTCGATGTGCCAGCCCGGGCGCCCCGGGCCAAACTGCGAGGGCCAGGCCGGCTCATCCGGCCGCGAGCTGCGCCACAACGGAAAGTCCAGAAAATCCCGCTTGGCATCCGGCCCGACGGCGCCCAACAGGCCCTCGTCTCGCAGCTTTCGCAGCATCGACGACCGCGTTCTATGAGACAGCCCTCCAAATCGCTTGTACGTACTGACATCGAAGTACAGCGAGTCGGTCTTGTACGCGTGCTTGGTGCGATAGAGCTTGGTGGCCGCACCAAGAATCTGCTCGATCTCTTCCGAAACCTTCGGCATGAAATCGGGCGGCCGCCACCCGAGCGCGGTCATGTCGCGGATGTGCACCTGCGTCTCACGGTCGGCCAGCACCCGCCAATCGACGCCATCGCGCCGAGCGCGCTCGAACAGCGGATCGTCGACGTCAGTGACGTTCTGCACGTAGCGCACGCGGACCCGGTTCGCCTCCGCATAGCGCACCAGGATGTCGAAGATGCAGAAGGTGAAGGCGTGCCCCATGTGACCCGAGTCGTATGGCGTGACCCCGCACACGTAGAGGTTCAGCTGTGGCGTGCCCCGCTTGACCGAAGGACGCAAGCGCACCTTGCGTCGTGACAACGTGTCGTGGACCCGAAGCGTGAGGGCTTCAGCCACAGGATCGATCAGCAGAGGTCATCGAGGCGTGGCCCGCGGCACACAAGGTCGATCAGGAATGAGCCTGGGTGCGCACTGGAGCGTCAGCGCGCATCGCCTCCGCCCTGTCGGTCATCTCCCACGCGACGCCGAGGTCGTCACGACCGAAGTGGCCGTATGCCGCGGTCGGCCGGTATATCGGCCGCTTCAGCTTCATGTTCGCGATGATCGCCCCTGGCCGGAGGTCGAAATGCCTGCGCACCAGCTCGAGCAGCTCATCCTCTGAGATCGTGGACGTGCCAAACGTCTCCACCGCGATTGAGGTCGGATGCGCCCGCCCAATCGCGTAAGAGACCTGGACCTCGCAGCGATCCGCGAAGCCGGCGGCGACGATGTTCTTGGCCACATGCCGCGCCGCGTAAGCAGCGGAGCGATCCACCTTGCTCGGGTCCTTGCCGCTGAAAGCGCCACCGCCATGGCGCGCCACACCGCCGTACGTGTCGACGATGATCTTGCGTCCCGTCAGACCGGCATCAGCCGCCGGCCCTCCGAGGATGAATTGCCCGCTCGGGTTCACCATGATCTTGGTGTTGCTGTCGACCACGTGACCCTTGAGGACGGGGTCGATGATCAACGCACGCACGCCGTCCGCGATCTCCTTCTGGCTGACCCCCGGCGCGTGATGCGTGGAGACGACGATCGCCTCGATTCGCTTGGGCAGCCCGCGCTCGTACTCGACGGTGACCTGGGTCTTGCCATCCGGTCGAAGGAATGGCAGGCTGCCGTCCTTTCTCGTTTCGGACAGCTTTCTGGCCAGGCGGTGGGCAAGCGATATGGTCAGCGGCATCAGCTCCGGCGTTTCCCGGCAGGCGAAGCCGATCATCATGCCCTGATCGCCAGCGCCCTGCAGCTCGTACGGGTCGTCCTCGAGCGTCCCCTCCCTCTCTTCCAACGAGTGATCGACGCTGGCGGCGATGTCCGGCGACTGCTCTTTCAGATACACCTGGATCAGTGCGTGGTCCGCGTCGAACCCGATCTCGTCCGAGTTGTAGCCGATGTCGCGAATCGTGTCGCGGATGGTGCGCTGAATGTCGAGCTCGGCGTGGGTGGTCACCTCTCCGATCACCACACACAGGCCCTTGGTGATCGCCGTCTCGCATGCCACGCGCGCGTCCCGATCCTGCGCCAGCATGCCGTCGAGCACCGCATCAGAGACCTGATCGCAAACCTTGTCCGGGTGACCCTCGGTGACCGATTCCGAGGTCATCAGGAACGAGCGCGAGCTGCCAAAGCTAGTCGTCACAACGGCTGCCAATCATAACGACGAATGAGAATCGAACCGAACGGTGGCACTCGCGGCCTACGTTCCTGTGCGCTGGCGGCGGTCCTCCGGGCTCTGGCCCAGCAGCTGTGCCTGCAGGGCAAAGATGTCATCGAGAACACGATCGATGCGCCTGCCTTCGAGCCGATGGTCCGCGATGACTCCGGCCCTCTCGAGATGGTCGCGCAGCGAGGTGCCCAACGGTCCGTCGACGCGAGATCGCCCCGTCACCTGTGCCTCTTCTAACAGCTGCAGGCAGCGGTCGAGGGCAAGCTGTCGCAGCCGGTGGTCCGGGGCCGTCACGTCCCGAGAACCTCCACCCTCCCTGCGTCGGTGACGCGGACGCTGACGAGGTCCAGCGAAGGGAGCGAGTAGGCCTGGTTCGTCGGCGCACCGGAGGGAGTGAACGAAGCAGGATGGCAGGGGCAGTCCAGCACGTGGTTGCTCTGATTCCACTTGAGCTCGCAAGGAAGGTCGGAGCAGATCGAAGACACCGCGCTGACCGTTTCGCCCCGGCGGAAGAGAAATGCTCCAACCGCTCCCGCGCTGACGCGCGTGGCCTGGCCGTCGGCCAGGTCTGCGAGCGCCCCCACGTCCACCCACGTGCCGTTGCTGGGTCGGATCGTGCGCGCGCGTCGGACATAGCTCGAGGGATTGGCCTCCATGGCCCTGCCCATCAGCCCGCCGGCAGCCACCCCGGTCGCCACCCCAAGGCCGGCGACCAGCGCCGCCCGCCGCGTGAGCCAGCCACCGCTCGGGGCCGTTTCCAGCGCCTGGGCCATCCGCTTTCGAAAGGCAGGATGCATGCGCTGCACGCCCTGGCCTGCCGCGACGAGCCGAGCGGCGGCCGTGATCGCCTCCTTCTCGTCTGCGTCCCCGCCGCGCAGCCTCAGGCGCTTGCCGCGCAGCAGGTCGCTGACGATGCGCTCGACGCGATTCTCCGGACCTTCAGGCATCCAATCGCACCTTCGCCGCGGCGCGTAGGGCGCGCAGCTGCATCACCTTCACAGCGCCAACCGTGGAACGCATCTCCGCCGCCACCTCTTTGAGGGAATACCCATGAAGGAAACGAAGCTCGAGCACGCGCCTGTAGTTGTCGGACAGCCCTTCGAGGACCCTGCGTGCCCGCTCGGCCGGCTCCTCTGACGGCGGGCCCGCGGGAATCGCCATCGCCAGGTCCTCGTGGAGCTCCGATTCGGACAGCCCCAGACGGGTGCTCCAGAACGCCCCCAGCACCGATCGCGCGGTGGCGAAGAGATAGCCCCTGATGGCGCTGGCCGGCGCCCCCTGCCGCAGCCGGGGAATGGCTTTCAGCGCCACCTGCTGGGTCAGGTCTTCGGCGTCAGGCCGGTTGCCGACGCGGGCGTAGATGAAGGCGTAAACGAGCTCCAGCTCGTCCAGCGCGATGGCCGTGCTGCTGGACGCTGCAGGAAGCTCGAGAATTTCCCCTGCCCCTTCCTCCGCTTGCGCCTCACCGCGTGACCGACCCGGTCCTGTCGTCATGGAGTCCCTACTTGAAGAGATTCCCACAGAGGAGGTACTTGGCGTTCGTGCCGGTCATGTCGGGTCCGACATGAACTACCACGTACCACGAGCCGCTCTTGGGTGGATACACGGCTTGAACTGTGCTCCTGGTATCCGCGGCACCCTGATCGTCGGCAATCACCGGGTTGAGTGCGAACTTGATGCCGCCGCGCGCGGCGCAGCTCCCGATGTGGATGTGCGACACGTGCATCGAGGCCGGCTGGAGTCCGGTGACCTTTAGCTCTACCGTCAGCGAAGTTGAGGAGGCCGTGACGGTGATCGTCCCTTTTGCGCTCGTAGCCCCGACTCCGCTCAGCTTGAACACCAGGGCTTTCGAAGGCGTCGAGGACGGAGTCGTCGCGGACGAGCTGGAGGAGGGCGAGGGCGAGCTGCCCGTACCTACGCCGCCGCAGGCGGACGCAGTAATCAAGATCGCGCCCAGCGCGAGCCAACGCCTCATGCGTGAGAAGCCTCATCAACTCTGTACACGGGCGTTACCTGTGAAGGTTACTTGAGGGACTCGAGATCCCGGCCGAATACCGCGGCTGAATGAAGGGCCCTCCCGGGTTTGATGCGAGTGAGGGGTCGCTCGCTCCCGAGAGGGCCGCCGGTGGAAATCGGCTATGCGTGCTTCGCGACCGGCCAGCCCGGGCGGCCTGACCGCCGCCACAGGAGGTAGCCCAGCCCGAGCAGGACCAGGATCGGGCCGATCGCGCCCAGGCCGGTGATCACATAGTTGATGGTGGTGACGAAGTTGTGCGCCCCGTCGCTGAGCGCGGTCGCGAAGCCCCAGCTGTCCTGCTTGGGAGCCTGGAGCGGAGCGCCGGCCTCCAGCAGATTCACTGTCACCGTGCTGTAGCTCGTGTTGTGCTCGATGTACTGGATCTGCCCCTTCAGCTGCTCGATCTGCCCAGTGATCTGGCCGATCTGGGTCTGCACGGCGATGATGTCCGAGATCGACTGAGCCCGCCTGAGCAGCGCGAGCATCGCGTTGCGCTGGGCCTCCTGGTTGGCGAGACGGGCCTGCAGGTCGACGTACTGCGCGCTCACGTCGTTGCCGCTGATGTGCTCGTTCTTGACCTTGCCCATGGTCGCGAGGAGGTCGATGGTCTCGTCGAACTTGGCGGCTGGGACCATGAAGGTGATGACGCCGGTCCTGATGCTCTCATCCGTGGTTGGATTCGACTGTGCGTCAGTTCCCGCGATGAACCCGCCTTCCTGCTCGACCAGCGTGCGCAGATTGGTCAGCTTGGAGTCGAACTGTCCCGAGGCGACGCTGATGGTCAACTGGGCTGTGCGGATCACCTGTGGACCCTGGACGGCCGGAACGACGTTGGGAACGGGGTTGCCTTGACCGGTGGAACTACCGGTTCCCCCGGCCTGTGGGGCCGGCGCGCCGATGACAGGCCCACCGGCGTTCCCCCCTGAAGTGGAGTGGTCGCTGGTGGCAGCGGAGCCCCCAGCGCCTCCGCAGGCGGCCGCCGCTACAACAATTGCTATGCCGAGTAAGAGCTTTTTCATTTGACGGCCTCCTGCCGATTTGATGACTTACCAAACGCCGGCCGGCCCCGCAGGTAACAATTGCGGACGTGCTCCAGGTCCGTAACCTCGCCATCGACGTCGTCGCGCGCCGCGTCCTGTCGGACGCCAACTTCACAGTCGCCCCCGGCGACAAGGTGGGTCTGGTGGGCCGCAACGGCGCCGGCAAGACGAGCCTGCTCAAGGTTCTGGCCGGCGAGGACGATCCTGCAGCCGGGCTTGTGCTGCGCCGCGGCACGCTGGGATATGTCCCTCAGAACCCGCGGCCGCGGGCGGAATCAGCCCAGAGCGCGCTGGCGCACATCCTCTCCGGGCGCGGCCTGGACCGCGCGGCCGTCCGGCTCGAGCAGCTGCACAAGGCGCTGGAGAAGGATCCGTCGATCGCCAACGTCGAGCTGTTCTCCGAGGCGGAGGAGAAGTACCGCCTGGACGGCGGCTATTCCGGAGAATCGGACGCGCGCCGGATCGTCACCGGGCTGGGTCTCAAGCCGGACCGCGTCGACCTTGCGTTGGGAGTCCTGTCCGGTGGCGAGCGCCGCCGGGTCGAGCTCGCCCGGGTCCTGTTCGCCGAGGCAGATCTTTTGCTCCTGGACGAGCCCACCAACCACCTGGACAGCGACGCCAAGGCGTGGCTGATGGACTTCCTGCGCAACAACCGCGGCTCGGTGATCGTCGTCAGCCACGACCTCATCCTCCTCGACGAGGCGATCGCCCGTGTGCTCCACCTGGATGCTGGCAAGTTGAGGGAGTATCGCGGCACCTACTCCCAGTACCAGGCGGCTCGGAAGCTGGAAGAGAAGCGGCTGGTCTCCCTCGCCGTCAGACAGGAATCTGAGATCAAGCGGCTGAGCCTGCTCGCCGAGGTGATGAGGCGGCAGACCGAAAAGCGAGCCCGGACCGCGAAGGCGATCTTCAAAAGGGTCGATCGGCTCAAGGCTCAGCAGGTGGTGGCGCCCAAGCGCGAGCGCAAGGTCAAGGTCAGGTTTCCAGACCCGCCGCACAGCGGCCGCGTCGTGATGACCGTCGAGGGCCTGGCCAAAGGCTACGGAGGCCCGACTGTGTTCCGCGACGTCAACTTCGAGGTCGAGCGCGGGCAGCGGCTGCTGGTGATGGGACTGAACGGCGCGGGCAAGACGAGCCTGCTGCGCATCCTGGCCGGCCAGACGCAGCCGAACGCGGGAACCTTCCGGCTCGGTCACGGCGTGTCGCTCGGGTACTACGCACAGGAGCACGAGGGCATCCGGGCCGGCGTGCCCGTCCTCGCCCACATGCGCGACCAGTCAGACGCCGACGAGCGGGTGCTCCGCGCGCTGCTGGGCACCTTCAGCCTCACCGGCGACATCGCGCGCCAGGATGCGGCGACGCTGTCAGGCGGCGAGAAGACCAAGCTCGCGCTGGCCCAGCTCGTGGCGGGCAAGCACAACCTGCTGCTGCTCGACGAGCCGACCAACAACCTGGATCCGCCGTCGAGGTCCGGCGTCGCCCTCGCGCTGGCCGCGTGGCCGGGAACGATGGTGATCGTCAGCCACGACCCTGAGTTCGTTCAGGCGCTGCAGCCCGGACGCGTCCTCTTCATGCCCGAGGGCCGCGTCGACTACTGGGAGGAAGATCTGCTCGACGTCGTCTCGCTGGC
>DATARC010000230.1:0-4896 GCA_036264335.1 Candidatus Dormiibacterota bacterium | reverse complement strand
TCGAGGCCCGCGGCTGTCGGCGTCCTCATCGCATCGCTCTCCGTGATCGTGTTGATCGAGCTCACAAAATGACACTGAGCGTTGCCCAGATCAGATCAAGAGGGTTTCACTGATCCGACAGGGCGGAGATCGGTGAAGAATCGGTACGCAGGATGTCCCCGAACGGCGCATCCTACGATTCACGCCACCAGCCCCGAACGCCAGCCCGCACCGGCATGGAGGAGCCGGAGCTTGCGGGCCACCCAAGCCTGGTTCATTCCGGCCATATGCCCGGCCATTCAAGCGGGACGGCCTCTGGTCGATACGGCGTTGCTATGCAGCACATCCCCGGCGACGCAGCGCCCGAAGTAGGTCAACCGGCGTTACTCTTAGCAACTGCCGTCGAGGCAGTGCCAGATCGAGCTGTGAGGGAGGGTCCCGCGCCATAGCGTTGCCGCCGCCACGCGTCACCGCCGACGGGGCAGCGTACGACCCCGCCGGGTACGCGGGCGACCAGGCGCACCATCGGGGGCTCAGGGACGACTGGTGCTCGGTGATCGACGCCTGCTGCGTGGGCGGAGCAGCAGTTCCCTGAGGTGGTTCGTGAGGCGCTCTTCGCACTGGTCAAGGGTCCAGTCGAACAGGCTGGTGAGTTTGTCGAAGGTTTCATAGTCGGCGTCGAGGCTGATCACGCCGGCGACCCAGGAGGTGTCCAGGCCGTCTCGCAACGCGCCCATGGCTGCCAGGCGATCAGCCAGGGCTCGGGTTCCGGCCACGTGACGGCGGCGGCCTTCGGCGTAGATGCGGGCGAAGTCCGGCTCAACCTCGGCCGCGCCGCGGACGGCGGCGATGATGTCGCCGCTATGCTCGAACAGGCTGCGCCCTAGTTTGACCGCCGTGGCGAGCAGCGCGCTCGGGTCGTCGCTGGTGGCGAGCACCTGTTGGAGGTCGTCGATCCCTGCCTCGGCGTCAACGACCGCCAACAGCTCTTCGGCCATGGCTCGCTTGGTGCCGAACACCTTGTAGACCGTCGCCGGGGCCACACCAGCCTCAGTGGCGATGGCTTCGATCGTGGTGGCGGCATACCCGTTGGCCGAGAACTTTCGGCGCGCGGCCAGGGCGATGTGGCGGCGGGTGCCGGCCGCTTGCTGCTTCCTCCAAGGCGAAGTCACCTCTTGACAGTATCGCACGGCTGAGTAGAGTCATACTCTACTTATACAGTTCTCACTCTAAGGAGACGTGTTATGGCTGAAATTGGCGCACCGTACCTGCTCGCCCACCGACGGCCACGCAGCTATCCCGGCCCTCTCCCGGCCATCCCGGCTGCCGCCGCGGACACCCCTCGTGCACGCGCCGGCGGCTCAGACCGATGAGAACGAGCACGCTGATTGTTGGCCTGGGCGTGTCTGCCGCGTTGGTGGTCGGCGGCACCTCGGCTTATGGCGCGATCGTCGCCAGCCCTGTCAGTGGCGGCACCATCTTCGGCTGCTACAGCGACACCGCAATTAGTGGCTCACATTTCATCGTCGTACAGGACACAGGGACCCCTTGCCCGAAGGGAACAACGGCTGTCAGCTGGAACCAGACCGGGCCGGCCGGGCCGGCGGGTGCAGCCGGAGCTCAAGGCCCGACCGGGTTGGCCGGGGCTACCGGCCCCGCGGGTCCAGCGGGCATGAATGGAAACCCCGGACCGGCAGGTCCCCCAGGAGCACAAGGTGCCCCAGGAGCACAAGGTCCCCCAGGAGCAAAAGGTCCCCCGGGGCCGGCGGGACCGGTAGGCGCCTCGAGCCTGGACGCCCTCAACGGCACGGTCTGCAACGTGGGCAGCCCGACCCAGGGCACGCTCAGTCTGGCCTACGATTCCACCAACGGTGCCGTCAGCCTGAACTGCAAACCGACGACCCTTTTCAAACTTACCGTCTCGGTCGCCGCCGGCGACGGCTACGACTCCATCGTGAGCAGCCCTCCCGGAATCGACTGTGGCCCCAGCGTGACCAACTCCGTCTGCTCGGCGCCGTTCCCGATCGGATACACGGTCACTCTGGGCGCCCAGGCCAGTCAGAACGACATACTGACCGGCTGGAGCGGCGGCCCGGCGGCAGTCACCAATGGGCAGTGCCCAGCGAGCGTCAATATCGACCATCCATATCCGGGCGCGGGACAGCCCACTCCGTCGGCCACTATCAATAATTCATGCACGTTCACCATCGGGGCCGACACCAGCATCGCGGGGTCGTTCGGTGGCGTGATGCGGATCGAGAATGTCTCCACCGGTAGGGTCAACTTCGTTCCGGGCAGCGCCAGCAAGGGGACGATCATGGACACGGGGACTGGGACCAGTTCCCTTATTACCGACGTGATCCCCTACGGGACGGCCGTCACGGTGACGGCTTTCAACGGCCAGACTCTCAACTTCGAACGGATGCTGCCGTGCACCGCCGCCCAAGGCGCAACTCTCACATCCACCAGCTGCGCCTTCACCATGATCCCAGGAGACGCTACGGGGCTAGCTCTAACGGACGTAATCGCAAGCTGAGCGACCGACCGCCTACGCGATCCGCTGGAGTAGACCAACCAGGGCCCTGACCTCCCGTCATCCACAGGAGGTCAGGGACCTCTGGCTGCGAGTCGCTCCGCGTTCAGCGGCCGCTGTCAGGTTTGTCCACGGATCAGCGCACCAAATGCCGCGATGTGTGACGTATTTCGAAACACCAATTCCGCAGAACCGCTGGTCACCGGCACCCACAGCCCGGAGCAACACCGCAGTAGATGGTCGACCAGCGCCGCGCACCCGGGCGGCCCGCCGGCGCCGGTCAGGGTCACGAGGCGGCTTCCGGCGACGGCGGTGCTGATCTCGTCGGTCTCACGGCGGCCGCATACCAAAGTGCAGGCATTGGGGGCAGGTTGTGGCAGGGGCCGGTTGACAGCGCGTGGCTGCCCGGCCGGCGTCCCGCCGGATTTCGCCCGGGTCGTACGGCAGGATCGGCGAGGTTCGGGGCGAGGGATCCGCGGCTGAACCACCGCAGGTATTCTCTTCTTCGGACTCGGAAGCCGGAGCTGGATTTTCGACGCCCCGCAACAATGCCGCGACCACCTCGGACGATAGGCGGCTCCGAGAGGTCCGAGCGGGCAGAAACAGTGCGAGGCGTGGGCGTCGGCGGCGCCTCGGCCGATGAGATCTGCGACGGAGTGGTACTTCAGGTCAGATCGCATATGTCTGACTGGTCGCCGACGTCCGTGGTGTTATTGGTGTATCGCCGGAAAGCTGATCTAACTGACAGCAACACGGCAGTCCGCATGGTGCCATTGCCCGCCAGCGTTGGCGGAGTGCTACTCTTGTGGCGATCGTTACCGTCGACAGGAGGTGACACCCATGAACGCTGTATCCGCAAAGGGTGCTCCCCTGCAGACCCGATCGCGCGACTGAGCTAGTCGCCGCCGGGAGTGCCCAACAGGCAATCGCGAAAGGCGACTCCCGTGAACAGAACATCTTCGTCCAACTTGCGCTCCACTCCGACGATGGCCTCCCATCCGCCTACGTCCGACCAGGATCAGCCACAGGTCGACGCGACAAATCGCGTGCGGGCCGCTTTTGAGCGAGCGCTGGTCCTCGGCGGTGCCGGGTCGGCGGGCAACGCGTGGGAGATCGGCGTCATCGCTGGCCTATTTGAGACCGGGTTGGATGTGACCGAGGCAGACCTGACCATCGGGACGTCGGCCGGCTCGACCGCGGCGGCCCAGATAACCAGCGGGGTCCCACCGACAAAACTGCTTGCCGACATCCTCGCCGCTGCGCCTAAACCACAGACCGGCAGGGCCGGACCCGACCATGGACGTGCTCCGATTGGGCCGGCGTCGGATCATATGGAGAGGACCAGCGCAGTCATCGGTGCCGCTGCGGATGCGGCCGACATGCGCCGCAGGATGGGCGCCGCGGCCCTGGAGGCGGAGGCGGCGTCGCACACTTCTGCGTACACGCAGTGGCGCGCCGTCGTCGCCGCTCGGCTGCCCAGTCAGGACTGGCCGCCACGAGCCTTGCTCATCCCGGCGGTCGATGCCCATACGGGTGAACCGGTCGTATTCGACCGTCACAGCGGAGTCGACCTGGTGGACGCGGTCGCGGCCAGCACGTCCAACGGCTTCGGTGTCCCTCCGTACCGCATCGGCGGCAACCGGTACATCAACGGGGCCTACCGACGCAACGAGAATGCCGATCTGGCGGCCGCATGCGCGCGGGTGCTCGTGCTGTCACCATTCGGCGGCCGATCACGATATCCGCCGGAGTGGGGTATGCATCTGAAGACACAGGTCGACGAACTACGGGCACGCGGCAGCAGAGTCGTAACGATCTTCCCGGACAGCGACTCCGAGCATATGTTCGGCGCCAATGCGATGGATCCGTCACTGCGTCCGCCCGCTGCCCGAGCTGGTTACAACCAAGGCAAAGCCCTTGCCGAGCAGCTCTCCGACTTCTGGCGCTAACACCTCGCGGGTGTTATCCCAAAACGTCCGGGGCAGGGCCCCCGAGAGCCGAACCGCCTATCGATACCAGTCGCTCGACTCGAGCGCCCAACGGTGTTCCCACGGGTCCCGCCACCATCGACAGTCTGTGGTCACTGCTCTCGGTCACGTCGTTGCGTCGTGAATCGAGCCACAAGCACCATAAGGTCGGACAGCAGCACGACGATGCACGTCTCGACGTGTTCTCCACACGGCTAAAGGAACCGCCCCGAGCGCGCCGGACCAGACGACCCGGGCAACGGTGCCGTACCGATGTCTAGTGTCGTGTGATTGAAGTCTTTTGACTTCTGCTGTGGCTGAGGAGTTGGTCGGCGGTCTTGGTCCAAACAAAGGGATGGCAGCGGTCGTTCCAGCCGTCGATGAAGTTCCCGATTGCTGTGACGAGGTCGGCGACGC
>DATARC010000222.1:0-6475 GCA_036264335.1 Candidatus Dormiibacterota bacterium | reverse complement strand
TCCGCGATGACCTTGGTGGTCAGGGCGGACTTCATGGTCACAATCGCTTCGCGGGCGCTCGGCTGGCCGGTGCAGGTGGCCTTCATCACGGCCCAGGAGGGAACGGGAATCGGGCTGGGCGGAGGCAGCGGTGACGGAGTTTCGCTGGGCAGGGGGCTGGGGGACGGTGAGGGCGTTGGGCTGGCCACATCCGTCGGGCTTGGGCTCGGCGGTACGGCCGTAGGGGCACTGCCGCATGCGGCAAGCAATACAAGGCCCGCCAGAGCCCCTACCCCACTCTTCATTCGCGATTGAAACGGGGCCTTGCGTTCAGACGTTACGAACCTCGATGGGGGCAGCAACCGGGTCATGGACGGGGCACACAATACCCCCAGAACCTCGCTCTGATCTACAGGGGTTGCGAGTACCTCACCATCCCTCCGTCCACGTAGTAGGTCGAGCCGGTCACATAGGACGAGGCGTCCGAGGCCAGGAACAACGCCACTTCCGCGACTTCCTCGGGCCGGCCCATGCGCTGCAGCGGGATGATCCTCTGCAGCGTCGCCACTTTCTCGGGATCCTCAAGCGTCTTCGCGTTGATCGGCGTCGCGATCGCGCCGGGCGCCACGTTGTTGACGCGTATCCGGTGCTGCGCGAGCTCCAGCGCAGCGTTGCGCATCAGCATGCGCAGCCCGCCCTTGGCCGCGCAGTAAGGGGTGAAGCCGGGAAACGCCACGTCCTCGTGGATCGAGGAGATGTTCACGATCGATCCACCCTTGCCCGAGTCGCGCATCGCGCGCGCGCATGCCTGGGTGCAAAGAAACGCCCCTTTCAGGTCGACGTCGAGCATGAGATCCCACGTCGCCTCATCGATGTCCAGGAAGGGCATTGATCTCTCGACGCCTGCGTTGTTGATCAGCACGTCGACTCCGCCCAGCGCCTTGACCGTCTCGTCCACCATGGCCTGGACCTCGGCGCGTTTCGAGATGTCGGCCTTGAACCCGATCGCCTTCGGCAGGCTCTGCACGAGAGCCTTGGCGTCGTCCTCGTAACCGAGATAGTTGACGCAGACGGCGGCGCCCGCAGTCGCGAATCTCTGCGCGATCGCGTGGCCGATGCCGCTGCCCGCTCCGGTGACTATCGCTACCTTGCCGTTGAGGTCCACCTCACTCCCCCTTGTGTCTGCGGATGATCAGATCGGCGACGAGACCCGTCCAGCCCGTCTGGTGCGACGCGCCAAGCCCGGCGCCCGTGTCTCCGTTGAAGTACTCATAGAAAGGAATCAGGTCGTGCCACGCGTGGTCCTCCTGGAACCTGGCCTCGCCGCCAAACACCGGACGGCGGCCGCCCTGGTCGAGGAATATGCCCACGAGTCGTGCTGCCAGGTTGTCGGCAACCTGCGACAGATCCATCAGCTTCCCCGAGCCTGTCGGGCACTCGACCTTGTAGTCCGAACCGAGGTAGCGGTGGTACACGCGAAGCACCTCGACCAGGAGGTAGTTCACTGGCATCCAGACCGGGCCGCGCCAGTTCGAGTTGCCGCCGAACACCGCGGTGGTCGACTCGGCCGGCTCGTAGGTCATCGAAGCCATGTCGCCGCCCAGGTCCATGTTGCACGGATGGTCCAGGTGGTATCGGGAAAGCGCCCTGATCCCGTGATCCGACAGGAACTCCGAGGGATCGAGGACATGCGCCAGGATCCGGCGCAGCCGGTCGGGCGAGACGATCGACAGCATTCGCCAGCCCGCGTGGTTGGGGTCATGGATGTGCTGAATCACGGCATTCATGTCGGGGCGGTGATCGACGAACCACTGCGTCCGCGCGGCAAACTCCGGCAAGCGCGCCATGGTGTCCGGCCCGAGCGTCGAGACGGCGAAGAGCGGCACCAGCCCGACGAGCGAGCGCGCTCGGAAGGGCTCCATGCGCCCATCCAGGAAATGAAAGACGTCGTAGTAGAACCCGTCCTCCTCGTTCCACAAACCCTTCGCGTTCATCGCGGACGCGATGAGGGCAAAGTGCTCGAAGAACTTGGTGGCCATGTCCTCGTAGGTCTTGTCGTGCTGCGCGAGGGCCAGCGCCACCTCCAGCAGGTTCTGGCAGTACATCGCCATCCACGCAGTCCCGTCGGATTGCTCGATGTGACCCTCGGCGTGCAGGTGCGATCGATCGAATGGGCCGATGTTGTCGAGGCCGAGAAATCCTCCCTCGAAGATGTTGTTGCCCTCGGTGTCCTTGCGGTTCACCCACCACGTGAAGTTGAGCAGCAGCTTGTGGAAGATCCGCTCGAGGAAGGCGTGATCCTTGCTGCCGTCGATCTCGAACACCCGCAGCGCCGCCCAGGCATGAACTGGCGGGTTCACATCGCCGAAGGCCCATTCGTAGGCCGGGAGCTGGCCATTGGGATGCATGAACCACTCACGACATAGAAGGACCAGCTGCGCTTTCGCAAATTCAGGGTCGACACGCGCGAGCGTGACGCAGTGGAACGCCAGGTCCCACGCCGCGTACCACGGGTACTCCCATTTGTCGGGCATCGAGATGACGTCGCGATTGTTCAGGTGCTGCCAGTCCGCGTTCCGTCCCGTCCATCGGGAGTCCGGAGGCTTCGGGCCCGCCGGGTCGCCCACGAGCCACCGGTAAACGTCGTAGTGATAGAACTGCTTCGACCACAGCATCCCTCCGAGCGCCTCGCGCATGACCAGGGCCTCATCCGGCGATGCTCCTGGCGGCGTGAGATCCGCGTAAAACTCGCTGGCCTCCTTTTCGCGCGCGCCCATGATCTGGTCGAAGTCCTGGCCCGACTTTCCGTCTGGGCTGAGCCGCATTCGGATGGTCACCGTCTGGCCGGGGCCGACCGAAAGGTGATGGCGAAACGCCGCTTTGGTGCCCTGCTGCGCCGGGTTCACGGTCGGCAGGCCGCGGGTGACGTGGTCGTTGATGCCGTCCTTCGGGTACTGGCTCCGCCCGGGGATTCCCCAGAAGCGTTGCGCGTTGGTCTCGTTGTCGCAGAACAGCAGCTCGGGAGCGCGATCGGAGTGGAGGGTGCGGCTGCCCAGCAGGTGATGGTCCGCGACCAGGCCGCCGCTGACCGCGCGAATCGTCGGCATCCTGTCGTCCAGCCCCCACGACCACGTGTTGCGGAACCACAGAGTCGGCAGCAGGTCCATCTCGGCCGCATCAGGTCCGGCGTTGTGGACCGAGACCTTGATCAGGATGTCCTCGGGGTCCGCCTTCGCGTAGTCGGCAGTGATCTCCCAGTAGCGGGCGCGCTCGAAAACGCCCGTGTCGAGGAGCTCGTACTCGGGTTGGGTCTTGCTGCGTTGGGCGTTCTCGGCCACGAGCTGGTCGTAGGGGAACTCGGCCTGCGGGTACATGTAGCGCCAGCGCATCCATGAGTGCGTGGGGGTCGAGTCGAGGTAAAACCAGTATTCCTTGGCGTCCTCGCCATGGTTTCCCTGCGTCCCGGTGAGGCCGAAGATTCGCTCCTTGAGGATGGGGTCGCGGCCGTTCCACATCGCAAGCGCGAAGCAGAGGGTTTGACGGTCGTCGCAGAGGCCGGCCAGGCCGTCTTCGTTCCAGCGATAGACGCGCGAGCGGGCGTGGTCGTGGGGAAAGAAATCCCAGGCGTCGCCATTGGGGCTGTAGTCCTCGCGCACGGTGCCCCAGGCGCGCTCGCTGAGGTAAGGTCCCCAGTGCTTCCAGGGCGCCCGACCGGTGCTTTCGTCCAGGCGGGCCTTCTCAGCGGGCATGGATCTTAGGTTATGCCCGTGCTCGATTCCCAGTACACCCGCTCACACTTACCGCGTGAGATTCGGACGTGAGCTTTGCGGCAACCTCGACGCCGCTTCTGAGCGCGAGTGGCTGGTGCCCGACGGGCTGGGCGGTTACGCCATGGGCACTGTGGGCGGCCTCCGCACCCGCCGCTATCACGGGCTGCTCATCGTGGCCACGCGGCCGCCCGCCGGCCGGATGCTCGGGCTGGCGGCTCTCGACCCCATCCTGATCATCGGGGAGCGCCGCATTCCTCTTGCCGTCCACGAATGGTCGTCGGGCGCCATCGACCCCAGCGGCCACGTCCATCTCGAAAGCTTCGAGCTGATCGAAGGCTTGCCGCGTTGGCGGTGGAGCGTGGGCGACGTCGTCCTCGAACGCGAGATCGCGATGGACCACGGGCGCGCCTCGGTTGCAATAGTTCACCGCGTCCTCAGGGCGCCTGGCCGGGTTTCCCTCGAGCTGCACCCGCTGTGCACGTGGCGCGATGTGCACGGCGAGCGCTTCGCCAACGGCGCGCCCGGCGTCGCCGTCGCTCCCGATGGATTTCTGTTCGAGGACGCATTCCGGGTGGCCGGAGCAGGGTACGTGCCCGGCGGCGAGTGGTACCGCGGCTTCCACTACCGCGTCGAGGCGGAGCGCGGCCTCGGTGCTGCCGAAGATCTGTGGCACGCCGGCCACTTCACCGCCGACCTCGAGCCTGGCGAGGCCCACGAGCTCGTGGCCTGGGCCGGCTCACCGAGCGTTCCGCCGCGCCGCCCGGCCGCGATCTTTGCCAAGGCCAGGCACCGCGCGGGCGCCGTGATAGCAACCGCCCACGCCGTTGACGAGGTCGACCGGCTGCTGGCCATCGCCGCCGATCAATTCATCGTCGAAGGGCCGGCGGTTGTCGCGGGATATCCGTGGTTCGGCGAATGGTCGCGCGACACGATGACCTCATACGAAGGCTTGTTTCTCAACACGGGTCGCCATGAGGAGGGCCGCAAGCTGCTGCTCCGCGCCGCGCAAACGCTGTCGGAGGGAATGCTCGCCAACACCAGCGACGGCAGCACCGCGGAGTACAACAGCGCCGACGCCACCCTCTGGTTCCTGCACGCGATCGGCCGGCACGTCCAGCTGACAGGCGACCACGAGCTCGCCGCGGAGCTGTCGGCAGCCATGCGCGACGTGATCGAGCATCACCTTACAGGGACTCGATACGGAATCAAGGTCGATGCGACCGACTCGTTGCTACGGCAAGGTGCTGACGGTGTTGCGCTCACCTGGATGGACGCTCGTGTGGACGGTCGGCCCGTGACGCAGCGCGCCGGCAAGGCGGTCGAGATCAACGCGTTGTGGATCAACGCCCTGGCCACAGTCGCAACGCTGGAAGACCGGCTCAAGCACGACACCACCGACCTGCGCCGGCTGGCGCAGCTGGCCCGCGAGTCGTTCAAGCACCACTTCCTGATGCCGTCGGGGTGCGCCGACGTCGTCGACCCCGACAGCTTCCAGGTGCGGCCGAACTGCCTGCTGGCGATCTCCCTCCCCCACGCCCCGCTGCTTGAATCGGGCCTGGTGCGGATCGCCGGCGAGGCGCTCCTGACATCGCTGGGCCTTCGTTCGCTCAGCCCGTCGGACCCCGCGTACCGCGGGGTGCACAGGGGTGGCATGAGCGAGCGCGATGCGGCCTACCACCAGGGCACCGTCTGGCCCTGGCTGATCGGCCCATACGTCGAGGCTGCGTTGCGGACTGGCGTCCCGGTCTCCGGCGTGCTCGACGGCCTCGAGCAGCAGCTGTGGGAATGGGGCCTGGGCTCCGTGTCGGAAACCGCGGACGGCGACGCGCCGCACCGCGCCACGGGCTGCCCGATGCAGGCCTGGTCGGTGGCCGAGGTGATCCGGGCCCGACGCATGATGCGAACGCGGGCGACGACGGTGAGGCAGGTCGCGCCGGCGCCTTGAGGGTCGTTTCGCTCCTGCCCAGCGCCACCGAAACGCTTTTCGCGCTCGGGCTCGGCGACCAGCTCGTGGCGGTCACGCACGAGTGCGACTACCCGCCCGAGGCAGCCATGCTGCCGATCGTCACGCGATCCACGCTTGGTCTCGCGGACAAAGACAGCGGCGGCATCGAGGCGGCCGTGTCGCTGGCGGCGGCCGAAGGTCGCTCCCTTTACGAAGTCGACACCGCCGCGATAAGGAACCTGCGGCCCGACCTGGTCATCGCGCAGGACGTGTGCCGGGTGTGCGCGGTAACCGCAGACCAGGTGATGGACGAGCTGGCAGGCATACCGATGCTCCGCCAGCACCCGCACTCGCTCGCCGACGTGCTTGCGGACATCGAGGACGTCGCCACGGCGTGTGGCGCCGATGCCTCACCTCTGATGGAAGGCCTGCGCTCTCGTCTCGACGCAGGGTCGCAAGACGCCAAGGGCAAGGGCACGGTGCGCGGCGTCTTTCTCGAATGGATCGACCCGCCATACCGCGCCGGTCACTGGACGCCAGATTTGCTCACATTGGCGGGAATCGAGGACCCTCTCGCGCGGGCGGGCGTGCCGTCCGTGGCGCTATCGTGGGCCGAAGTGGTCGCTGCTCGACCAGAGCTCCTGATCCTGGCCCCTTGCGGCTTCACCAGGGATCGAGCGCTGGAGGAAGCCGCTCTGGTTCAAACCAGCATCAACGAGGTGGGCGCCGCCCGCGTTGTGGTTCTCGATGGATCTGCCTACTTCAACCGGCCGGGACCGCG
>DATARC010000191.1:0-15981 GCA_036264335.1 Candidatus Dormiibacterota bacterium | reverse complement strand
GCAGCCGGTTGATGATCGCCTGCTCCCTGGCCGGAGTCAGCTTCTTGTTCGTCACGGCCGCGTCCAGGACAGGCTTCAGCTTGGCGATCACCCGCTCGCGAAACTGGGCTTCGGTCACATGCTGTGCAGCTGCGATCTGGGAAAGCGTCATGCCCGTGCCGAGGTCAGCCTTAAGCGTCGGTTGGTCGATGCCAAGGGCGGATGCCTCCGCGCTCCTCAACGCCGCCCGGAAGGCGGCCAGACCGCCTCGGGGCTGCAGACCGTTGGCCACCGCACACGGCGCCTTGCCGGCGAGCCGCTGCTTGATCGCATCGGCCCGTGCCTGGGTCAGCTTCCCGCTCTTGACCTCATCGGCTAGGGTTTCCCCAATCGCCTTCTGGTAGGCCGCATCGAGCGCAGCCTGGCTGGTGCCCAGGTCCGCCGAAAGGTGCGTTAGGAAATCCGTGCAGAGAGCCGACGGCTGGGCCGCCGTCTGGTTGACCGAAGCCGCGGTCGCGCCTGGTGAGCCAGGCGACGAGTTGAGAAACGGAATCGTGTACCCGGCAGCCGAGGCGCTGACGAGAACCACCGCGCCGGAGACGGCCGCCGCGCCGGCGGCGAGGCCGGCAATTCGAAGCGATGTGAAGCGGGCCAATGTGTTGATCATCGATTCATTAACGCCCACCGGCCTTTGCCGTTCCTCAATCTGGCGTCAACGTTTTGTAAACCCGGGGCCGAGCGATGGTAGGGCTATATTCCTACGATGGAATCGCCCCCCAAGGTCGGGTGGACCGGCCGCCACGCGGTTGAGCTCTACGTGCGCACGTACACCACGATGCTGCAGAGCTCTGGCGAGATCAAGGTCGAGTCCCTGGTGCAGGCCCACCTCGGCATGGGCTCGGTCCTGCACCCGCTGGCGGCAGAGCCGCAGTCGGACATGGGAGCCCTCCTCTACGCCGTCCGGCGACTCCCTGACGCCATCAGCCGCTGCCGTCACGTGGTGATGGGACAGAGCCCACAGGGGTTCAAGGCCGTGCTCCGAGCTGACATCCTGAGCTGGAAAGCGGTCAAGGCACCGGCGAGACGCCGGCGCTGGTACCAGGACGGCACGACGCTTGCCGTCTTGATCGCGTCCAACTCCGACATCGACGACCTCGTCCCCACGCTTGTCGCTTATCAAATCGAATGGAACAAGCTTCACGTCGCGCTCCAGGATGTTCAGCTCGACGGCGAGCATGCGCGAATCGCTGCCGGTGCGAGCGAGGACGACTGGCGAAGGCTGCGCGATGCGTGGGGCGCGAGCTTTGACGAGACCCTGGCGCAAGTCAAGCACGAGGAATGCAAGATCGTCATGCGGCTTGTGGGCGGCACGCACCTGGGGTATGCACGCAATGCCAGCCGGTGGTGGCTGCCTGTCGCGGCGGCGATGGAAGAGCTCGGTGTCCGCGAGGCTCCCGTTTACTTTGTGTCTTCCAACGCGCACAGCCTGATCAATGTGCTGACCAGCGTCGCGAGGCAGTTCGATACCGAGATCCGCGATTGGGTGCGGCAGAACCATCCCGAGCTGGATGAAGAGAGGCGAAAGCTCGAGGCCGGCAGCAGCCGCGCGTCGCCCGACAACTGGCTCTACTACAGCGCCCGCCACCTGTTCGATACGCATCCCGACCGTGATCGCCAGCGGCAGCGGCGCGCGGAGATGGAGGCGGCCATCGGCATTCGGCACGTCGCCGCAAGAGCGACCGGCGTCGATTCGGCGGCGCAGGTTTTCAAGCTCTCGCAACTCGATCCATCAGCAATCGACCCGAGGGTCGGAAAGGTGGACGAGGCCAAGCTCCGCGCGTCGGGAGCCTGCATCCTCAACGTGGATTATCCGCTCGGCATGGCCGCGTACCACATCCTTCGGCAGGTCGCAGAACAGGCGGCGTGGGTGGCCGGCGTTTACGTGCTCGGCAAGGCGGCCACCCTCAATGCAGACGTGGGCGACGTCATGATCCCCAACGTGGTGCACAACGAGCACTCGGGCAACACGTACTGGTTGGACAACTGCTTTGCCGCGGGCGACGTGCAGCCAAACCTCGTCTACGGGTCGGCGCTCGACAACCAGCGCGCGGTGGCCGTGCGCGGCACCTTCCTGCAGAACCGAGACTATCTCGACTTCTACTACCAGGGCCGCTACACCGTGGTCGAGATGGAGGCCGGACCCTACCTCGACGCGTGTTATGAGATCGCCCAGCCGGATCGGTATCCACTCGGCGAGAGCGTCAACATGGCCCGTGTCACCTTTGACCTTGGCATCGTGCACTACGCGTCAGACACGCCTTACACCCAGGCTCGAACGCTAGGGGCAAGGGGCCTCAGCTACCGGGGAATGGACTCGACCTACGCCTCGGCTATCGCGGTGGCGCGACGAATCCTTCAGCAGGAAGACGCGCTGCTGAGCTGACCTTGCGCACGTGATCGTGCGGATGGTTGTGCTCGCCGGCGCCGTGGGTGATAACGCCGCAAGGGTGGCAGCTCTCGACCTGAATGGTCGTGTGCCCGATGGAGAAGCGGTCGCAAAGTCTTGCCTCGAGGTCTCTAACGACATGCTCGGCCTCACCCAGCGGGCAGTCGTCGACGACGACGTGAACGCTGAGCGCCATCTCGTCGGCTGAGAGGGCCCATACGTGGAGATCATGCATGCCGCTGATGAGCTTGGTGCCTGTGATCTCGGCCGTCACCGCGGCGAGGTCGATAACGCCCGGCGTGCCCTCCATCAGGAGGTTCACCGTCTCGCGCACGATCCGCCACGCGGCGTAAGCGATGAGAACGGCAATCGCGATCGAGAGGAGCGGATCAATGTAAAGCCATCCGGTCAAGAGGATCACGGCGCCTGCCACCACGACCCCGATCGATGCGCCGATGTCACTGGTGACGTGCAGGAGCGCCGCCCGCATGTTCAGGTTGTGTGTATCGCCGCGGAGGCCGAAGGCGATGTAGGCGTTGATGGCGATGCCGACGAGTGCCGCGATGATGACGATGCCGCCGTGCACCGGCTCCGGATTGGCGAGGCGGCGCAGCGCCTCGTAGCCGATGGCGATGACGATCCCGATCAAGATCACAGCGTTCACAAGGGCCGCGAGGATGCTCACGCGGTGGTAGCCGTAGCTGCGCCGCTTGTCCGCAGGCCGGTTGGACTGGACGACTGCGAACCAGGCAAGGCCGAGGGCGAAGACATCGGTGAGCACGTGGCCGGCGTCGGAGAGGAGAGCCAGCGAGTGGCTCGAGAGGCCGCCGATGAGCTCGATCACAAGGACGATGCAGGTGAGCGCAAGCGCCATCTTCAGCGCCGAGCTGCGGTCCCTCACGCGGTTCATTGGTTCAATTTACCCAGATGTGGCTGAAGGTAAGTGCCGTCCTGGGGGCCGCCACCGGCCAAGGTGAAGCTTGGCCGTCCTCCCCGCGGAAGCGGGGAGTCGGACGCCCGCCTACTCGGCCGGTCGCCACCAGTCTTCGCCGTGCTCCAGGTACGCCATAAGCATCCCGTGGCGCAGGCCCTGGTGGCTGACGTGGAGGACGGCCAGGCCATACCAGTCAAGCAGCAGCAAGAGGACCTCGACCCCGCCGCGCATCGCCTTGACGCGGTTGAGCGGCAGACGGTAGTCGGCCGCCACGCCAGCGGCCTTGCCCGCGTCGAGGCGGCTTTCGCACGTGAGCACGTCGGCGGTGGTGAGCACTGAGGGCGGGTTTCGCTTCGACAGCACCAGCGGGAGGTTGGACGCCGTGCCGCCTGTGGCCACCAATCGGTCGACGTCGGCGTCAGGCGCATGCTTGAGCTCGCGTAGAGCAGCACGACGCAGGCGTGCGCGCTCCTCCGGCTTGGGCGGGTCCGAAAGGTGAGCACTGGCAAGAACACCGGACCCGATGGGCAACGTGGCGGAGCGCACCATCTTGCGTGCATCGCCCACGACTACCTCAGTCGAGGCGCCGCCCAGATCGACCATCAGCCACTCGCGCCTGCCGGCGTGGTTGGCGGCCACGCCCAGGAAGCTCAGCTCCGCCTCGCGGTGGGCCGCAATGATGCGAAGTTGCGTGCCGATGGCTTCGCCGGCCAGCCGGGCGAACGATTCACGATCTGACGCCTGGCGGACGGCCTCGGTCGCGCCGGCGATCAAGACCTCGTAGCCGTGCGACCGAGCCTTCGCCACCACCGATCGAAGCGCCCTGATGGCAGTCTTCGCGCGAGGTCCGATGGCGCCAGTGCGGGCCACCTGCGTGCCGAGCTCCGGCATCTCGACGTAATGGGCGACCTCGACCAGCCGTCCACGCACCACATCCGCCACCAGCGCATGCACGGTGTTGCTCCCGACATCGACCGCCGCCAATCGCATTGCACAGCCACTCTAGAATCTCCGTGAGTGCCAAGGAAGCAATCAGCCAGGCCAAACCCTCAAATGCAGGCGCGGAAGATACGAGTGGAGCGCGACTCCATGGGCGAGGTTGAGGTGCCGGCGGACGCTTATTACGGCGCGTCGACCCAACGCGCGGTCCTGAACTTTCCCATCTCCGGCCAGCCATTTCCGCGCCGCTTCATCCGCTCCTTGGGGCTGATCAAGAAGGCGGCCGCCCAGACCAATCTGGAGCTCGGCCTGCTTTCGAGACGGCGGGCACGCGCGATCATTGCTGCCGCTCAAGAGGTGATCGACGGCAAGCTGGACGACCAGTTTCCCATCGACGTCTACCAGACAGGATCGGGTACGTCGACGAACACCAACGCAAACGAGGTCATCGCCAACCGCGCCATCGAAATCCTCGGCGCCGAGCGAGGATCGAAGGCGGTGCATCCAAACGACCACGTGAACCTCTGCCAGTCATCAAACGATGTGATTCCGACAGCCATCCAGGTCTCGTGCGCGGTCGCCATCGCAGACGAGCTCATCCCTTCGCTCCGCCGGCTCGAGAAGGCTCTGGAAGCCAAGAGCAAGGAGTTCTGGCCGGTGGTCAAGACAGGGCGGACCCACCTCCAGGACGCCACGCCGATCCGCCTGGGCCAGGAGTTCAAGGGGTACGCGGGCCAGGTGGAGGAATCGATCCGGCGCGCCCAGGCAGCGATCGAGGAGCTCGCCCGAATCCCGCTCGGCGGCACAGCAGTGGGCACTGGGCTCAACTCGCACCCGCAGTACGCTCGGATGACCAGCACGCGCCTTGCGAAGGCCACGGGCATTGAGATTCACGAAACTCGCAACCACTTCCATGCCCAGGCGACACTGGATGCGCTGGTTGCGGCGCACGGCGCACTGCGGACCATCGCGACCAGCATGTGGAAGGTCGGGTCCGACATCAGGCTCATGGGCTCTGGGCCGATCGCAGGCCTCGGCGAGCTGCGCCTGCCTGAGACGCAGCCCGGCTCGAGCATCATGCCGGGCAAGGTCAACCCCGTCATCATCGAATCGTTGACGATGGTGGTGGCTCGTGTATACGGCAACGACGTCACCGTCGCCGTCTGCGGTCAGTCCGGCAGCCTGTTCGAGCTGAACGTGATGATGCCCGTGGCGGCGATCACCTCTCTCGAATCGATCACGCTGCTTGCTGCTTCGGCGCGCAACCTGACCGAGCGCTGCATCGAAGGCCTCCAGGCGACCGACCGGGGGCCGGAGCTGGTCGAGCGAAGCCCAATGCTCGCCACTGCGTTGAACCCGATAATCGGCTACGACGAGGCGGCAAAGATCGCCAAGGAGTCGATGCGGACGGGCAAGTCGATCCGCCAGCTGGCGCGCTCGAAAGGCATCTCCGATGCAAACCTCAACAAGGTCCTGGACCTCGCCAAGATGACCAAGCCAGGCCTTGAAGGCCCCGGCGGAAGCGGCTAGCACTTAAAAAGGAGTCGCTGATGCGGGACCTCCATCTCGAGGTCGTCGACGGCGTGGCGATGCTGGTGATCGACCGGCCTGGCGCTCGCAACGCTCTCGCGCTGCAGACCATGGACGAGCTCGACGAGGCGCTCGAGACCGTGCGGGTGCAGCGTGCTCGCGTGCTGGTGATCCGCGGCGCGGGCGAGAAGGCGTTCTGCGCGGGCGGTGACATCAAGGAGCTCGAGGCGATGCGCACCGAGTCGGAGGCGGCGGCGATGGCGCACAGGATGCGAGCCACGCTCGACCGCATCCCACAGCTTGCTCTCCCCGTGATCGCGGGGCTGAACGGCGATGCGCTCGGGGGCGGAGCGGAGCTCGCGATCGCATGCGACTTTCGCATCGCCGCAGAGCATGCCCGCATCGGTTTCCCTCAGATCAACCTGGGGATCATGCCGGCATGGGGTGCTTCGGAGCGCCTGGCCTCCCTGGTCGGCCGTGCCCGGGCCCTGGCGATTCTGCTCGGCGGCCAGCCCATCGCCGCGCCTGAGGCCCTCCAGCTCGGTCTTGTCGAGAGCGTGGTCTCCGGCTCGAAGTTCGAAGGACGGCTTCGGGATCTTGCAGGTCAGATTGCGGAAGCCCCCCCTGCCGCGGTCGCCGGAATCAAGAGCGCCGTCAATGCCGTCCGCCCCCACCGAAGTCCGGACCTCGAAGACATGACGGTCGAGGCGTTCGCAAGAACGTGGTCGGACCCCGCGCATTGGAAAGCGGTCGAGAAGATGGAGAAGCGACGCCGAGACAAGCGGTGAGCTCATCACACGTCGCCAACCCACTTCTGCGATTTCGATTGCCGGCGGTGCTGCTGGCCGTCGTCATCGCCATCGGCATCACCGGGTATGCCCTGATCGACCGGTGGGACTTCCTGGATTCCTTCTACATGACGATCATCACGATCAGCACCGTCGGCTACACGGAGGTTCATCCGCAGGGCACTGCCGGTCGAATTTTCACGTCGGCCCTAATCGTGATCGGTGTGGGTACGATGCTCTTCGGCTTCGGCGTGTTCGCCGAGGCCCTTACCGAGAACAACTTCGGCACCTACAGGAGACAGCGTCAGTTGGAGCGGCAGCTGGACCACCTGCGCGATCACTTCATCATCTGCGGCTACGGCCGCATCGGCACGCAGGTCGCGATCGAGTTCGAGGACCACAAGGTTCCATATGCGGTGATCGAACAGAATCCCGAGGCCCTCGAACGCCTGCACAACGAGAGTCGACTTCACATCGAAGGCGATGCCGCCAGCGAGGAGATCCTCAAGCGGGCCGGCATCGAGCGCGCCCGCGGGTTGATCTCCGCAGTCGACTCGGACGAACGATCCGTCTACATCACCCTCTCGGCGAGGGCATTGAACCCCGGCCTTTTCATCATTTCGCGTGGCGGGAGGCCCGACTCGACGAGACGTCTCGAGCTGGCCGGCGCCAATCGCGTGATCTCGCCTTACCGGATGGCGGGCCACAGGATGGCCGAGCTCGCCGTGCACCCGGCCCTCGTCGACGTCCTCGACACGCTGCACCACGGCGGCTCCGAGATCGGAGTCGAGGAGATCCTGGTCGGCCCGACTACCACCGGTCTCGGGAAATCGCTCACCGAAGCCGGGCTGCTGGATCCCTCAGGGGCCAAGGTGCTCGCTCTTCGCCGCCGCGACGGCACGCTGCACCCGAATCCGACAGGTGATCTTCGACTGGAAGAAGGCGATCTCGTGATTGCGCTGGGCACCGAAAGCCAGCTCGTAGCGACCGCCGCAGCGCTCAGATAGGCCGCGGCGGAGGCGGGCCTCCTCCGCCGCGGTTGCCAGAGCTCAGGTGGTTGCCTTGGCCCCGATCGGGATCTTGACCGGCTGTGGTTTGGCGGTTTTCGGGATGGTCACCGTCAGCTCGCCGTTTTCAAAATTGGCGGTGATCTTTCCTGTCTCGACCTGCTGCGGGACCTCGAGCCGCCTCACGAACGAGCCGAGTGGTCGCTCCTGGCGGAGCCATCGGCCAGGCGCCTTGTGTTGGGCGGCCTTGGCCTTGATCGAGAGGATGCCGTCCTCGAACGTGATTTCGACCTGGTCCTCGCTGAAGCCGGGCACTGACGCTACCAGCGTGTAGGCCTCATCACTCTCGAAGACGTCCACCGGAAGGTAATAGGTCGGCGGGTTGGCGCCATCGCTGTCGGGCGCGCTCTCGCCGAAAAACTGTTCGAAGAGCCGATCCATCGCTCGATGGGTGCTCCTCAACTCCGCAGACGGACTCCACCACGTGATGCTCAAGTCGCACTCACCTCCTTGATGATTTGCCGCGAGGCGGTTTTTGATTACCACGCGCCAGGTGGGCTTCAAACATGGCCGTAAAGTTCGGTGGATGAAAACCCTCGAGCAAAGGCCGGTGCTCGTTGCGCTGGTCTCGGTCCTCATCGGGGTGGCCCTCGTTGCGGGCAAGCTCGTCGTCGGCCTGCTGACGGGTAGCCTCGGCATCCTGAGCGAAGCGGCGCACTCGACCCTCGACGTGGTCGCCAGCTTCTTCGCCCTGGCGGCCGTGCGCACGGCCCGCAAGCCGGCCGACACAGAGCACCCCTACGGTCACGGGCGAGCCGAGAACGTCGCCGCGTTCGCGGAGGGGGTGCTCATGAGCATCACGGCTCTGGGCATCGCCTTCGAGGCCATACGGCGCCTTATGTCAGGTGGCGGCACTGTGAACCCCACGGCCTACGCCTTTGCACTGCTGATCGGAACCATCGTGATCGAGGCGGGACGCGCTGGAATCCTGCGCGGGGTGGGCCGCGCAGCCGACAGCGAGGCGCTGCGCGCCGATGCGGCCAACCGGCTCACGGACGTGCTCGCGACTCTGGCCGTCCTGATCGGCCTGGCCGGCGTGACCATTGGTGTCAGATGGGCCGACTCGGTGGCCGCACTGCTGGTCGCCGGGATCATCGCCCGCTCGGCCGCCGGCGTCGCGTGGCGGTCCGGAGACATCCTCATGGACCGCGCCCCCGCAGGCGCCGCGAGGCAGCTGCGCTCCGCGATCCAGGCCGTCGAGGGGGTGCGCGAGGTGCGGTCTGTTCGCGTGAGACGCTCGGGACCAAACCTGATCGGCGACGCGAGCGTCGCGACCGCACGCATGCTGTCGCTCGAAGCCGCGGGCTCGCTCGTGGAGGAGGTCAAGCGGGCGGCCAAGGCGGCCCTCCCGACGCTCGACCTCACCGTAGCCGTCGAAGGCCAGACCAGGCCCACCGATCTGGTCGAGCGCGTTCATGCCGCCGCCGCGCGCAACGGTGGTGTTCGGGACCTGCACAACGTGACGGTGGAACGCGAGCACGACGGGTCGCTGCACCTGACCATGCACGCGAAGCTCCCCGGCGACATGACCCTGGCCACAGCCTCGCGGGCCAGTGCAGAGCTGGAAAGCACGCTTCGCGGCGAGCTGCCGGATGCCAGCCGGATCGACATCCACCTCGAGCCGCTGGAGCCTCATGTCGTCCAGGGCGAGGACGTCACCAGCCGCCGTGCGCAGCTGGCGACGAAGATGCGCGAGGTGGTGGAGTCGCACGCCGAGGTGCGGCGATGCGTAGATGTCGAGCTCAGCGACCGGCACAACCGCATTCACGCCCATGTGGTGGCAGAGCTGGACGGCACGGTCAGCCTCGAGCACGCGCATCTGGTTGAGTCCGAGCTCGAAGCGCAGATACGGCGATCGCTGCCCGAGGTGCACGAAGTCGTAGCCCGCGCCATCGCATGAGACAGGGCCGCTCCACGGACCTGGCTGGGGTGCTGGATCTTTGGGCTGAGGACGTGCGGTCGGGCATGCGCGACAGCCTTCCCAGCGAGGACCGCATGGCGCGGATGCTCGCGGGTTTCGACTGGGAGGCCGGCGCCCGCATCGCGGAGGTCAGCGGCGTCATCGAAGGCGCAGTCCTGGTGACCAGCCGTCCAGCGCCGATCGGCACGATCGCCGTGATCGACGCTTCGGCCACCGGGGGCCGGCCCGACCTTTTGACCGATCTGACCAGGTGGGGCCTGGGCCTTTCGAAAGCGGCCGGGGCCGGCAGCGCGGTGATCTGGCGGGGCCGCGGCCACAGCGATGGGCTCGTCGCACTTGGCTTCGAGCTGGTCCGCCCGTGGTGGCGGATGGATCGCAGCCTGGCCATCAAGCCTCCCGCGCCGTCGCCGGTTGCCGGCTATCGGCTGGTGGACGGCACCTCGGCCCCACGCGACAAGTGGGCAGAAACCCACAACGTTTCTTTTGCCGATCACTGGCGCTTCACGCCCCGGGACCAGGAGGAGCTCACGACCGGGCCGCCTGAGCTGAGGCTGATGGCCCTGGCTCCAGACGGATCTCCGGCCGCGCTGACCCTCAGCCAGATCGTCAGCTACACGGCCGATCCTCGTTTGCAGCCGGTGGGCATGATCAACTCCGTCGGCACCTTGCCGGAGCACCGGCGCCGGGGCCTCGCCACGTGGCTGGTGGCCGAGGCGCTGGCCCGGCTTCACAAGGCCGGAGCCCGGCACGCCTCGCTCTACGTCGACGGCGAGAGCCCGACTCGTGCCTTCGACGTATACGAAAGGCTGGGCTTTAGATTGGCATTCGAGACCGAGGTCTGGGAAGCTAGGTCTCAGTGAAAGCCCAATCCTTGGTGGCGGCAGCCGCCTCGTGCGCCCTGGCCCTGGTTGCCTGCGGGCCGGGCCAGGCCGGAAGCTCGCCGCAGGCGGGCAACCTGTCCGCCCCGGCCGGCCCGGTGCTCGTAGCGTCGCCGACGGCGCCGCTTCCGGTCGCGATCCGCCAGGCGGTGCCCCTGGGGCCGGCCGGTCCCGGCACCCAGGTCTATCTGAGCCTCGGGCTCAAGGGTCGCAATCCGCTGCGCCTCGCCGCCCTCCTCGCAGCCGGCCAGACGGTCTCCCCAGCCGAATACGCTTCCGAGTTCGGCCCCGACCCTGCGCTGGCGGAGGCCGCGGTCGCGGTGCTGACCGGGCGGGGATTTCATGTCACGTGGTCGCCGGCGTCGGGCCTGATCGCCGCCGACGGACCGGCTCCGGCCGCAGCCACGCTCTTCAGCGTCAGCATCGCCAACTACCGACTCGCCAACGGCACCACCTTTTACGCATCGCTTGATCAGCCCCGCATCCCGGCCCAGCTCGCGGCGATCGTGACGAGCGTCACCGGTCTCGACAGCTACACCAGAACACTTAGCCACGCCGTCCGGGCCGGGGGCCTGACACCAACCGACGTGCTGGCCTTTTACAACCTTCAAGGGTTGCGCAATGCCGGCCTCGACGGCGCAGGCCAGACCGTCGTCCTGCCCGAGATCGACAACCTTCCGAACCTCGGCGACCTCGACAAGTTCGCCGCCAAATTCGGGTTGCCGCCGTTCGAGCCGCTGCTGACAGTCAAGCGGGATCCCACCTGGGGCACGCCGGAAGCACCCGCGGGTGAGACGGCGATGGACCTCGAGATCATCCATGAGGTGGCGCCCAAGGCCAAGCTCGTCATCTACCTGGCCGGGCCGCAAGTCGCGCTGGCCGATCGCGCGTTCGATCAGCTCGTCACCGACCATCTCGGCTCGATCATCTCCGACAGCCTCGGGCAGTGCGAGGCGGGGGTCGGCAGCGGTCATCGAAACCTCTACGCGAGCATCGAAGACCGCGCGGTGGCGCAGGGGATGGGACATTTCGTTGCCAGTGGCGACTTCGGGGCCTACGACTGCGGCGAGGCCAACGGCCCGAGCGTTGACTTCCCTTCCTCGCTGCCCAACATAACGGCGGTCGGCGGCACCACCGCCTTTCAATCGATCGACGGCAAGTACTTCAAGGAAATGGCATGGAGCGCGCCGATCGATCAGCGAGGAACGGGTGGCGGCGCCAGCATCTACTACGCGAGGCCGGACTACCAGAGCGGCGTGGCGCAGGCGGCAGGCAACGGCAAGCGGCAGGTCCCTGACGTTGCGTCGGACGCCGACCCTGGGTCCGGATTCAGCTTCATCTTCGGAGGCCGGGCCGGCCAGGCCGGCGGCACGTCGGCCGCCGCCCCGCTGTGGGCAGGCACGATGGCGCTCATCAACCAGGACCTCAAGAAGAAGGGGTTGCGGGAAGCCGGCTTCGCGAGCCCCGCCCTCTACTGGATGGGCCAGAACTCCGCGAAGCTGCCTGCCCCACCCTTCCATGACGTGGTCTCAGGAAACAACCTGGCGACCGACGCCGGCCCGGGCTGGGACTTCGCCACCGGCTGGGGCAGCATGGACGCAGTCGCGCTCGACCAGGCCTGGGTCCTCTATATAAAGGGAGGCGGCGCTTGAGCAGCCGGCCGCTCCTGGTGCTTTGCCCCCACTGCGCGATGACTGTGCCCGAAGGCGATTTCTGCGGTCACTGCGGCGCGCATCTCACCACAGCAAGCGCGACACGTCGCCACGCTTTCGCAGCGGTTCCGTCCGAGCCTGTCGCTCATCTGTCGATCGTGACCACGCTGTTCCCGCACCTGACCCACCGGCGCGGCGGCGCGTTTCGCTGGTCGCTTGTCGGCGGGAGCGCCCTTGTCGTACTGCTCGCCGCTCTTCACCTCTTCGCGCCGGCGACGGCCGTTGCCACCTTCCTGCTCCCGGTCCTCTATTTGCTGTACCTCTACGAGGTGGAGGTTTACGAGGACGAGCCATGGCTCGTCATCGGGGTGACGATGGTCGCGGGCGCAGTCCTGGGTTTCCTCTTCACATCGACATTGGAAGCGGCTGCGGCGCAGCTCAATCTCAACGGCGACGACAGCACCGGCTTCCTACTCGCGGGCATCGTCGTCCCGATCGCGACGCAGGCGCTCATGCTCGCCGGCCCGTTGTTTCTTTATCAGTTCCGAAGCAAGCTTCGTGAGCCTCTCGATGGGCTGACCTTCGGCGCCGCTTCGGCCCTCGGCTTCACGCTCGCCAGCACACTCACCGCGCTGGGGCCGCTGATCGCCGGTCCGCTCTTCGGAACTGGATCGGCCATGGACTGGGCACTCCGCCTGCTGCAGGCCGGGCTCCTGGTGGCGCTCATCAATGCCAGCACCACCGGGCTCATCACGGCTTCGTTGTGGCTGCATCGATATGACCTGCGGCGGTCGCGAGGCGCCTGGTACGCCAGCATCCTCACCACTCTCGTGGTGGCGCTTGGCGCGCAGATTCTGGTCGGCGTTCTCAGCTTCGTCATCCCGGATCTGATCACCCAGGTCGTGATCACCGCGCTGGCCGCGGTCGGGCTCCTCCTCTACTTGCGCCTTGTGATTCATCGCGCCCTGCTGGCTGAGGGAGCCCTGCATGAGATTGGGCCAGATGCCCCGTGCCCCGAGTGTCATCGCGTGGTGCCGACGATGCTATTCTGCCCAGCTTGCGGAGTCAACCGGTCCGCTTCGTCAAAGCATTCGCGACCACAGGTGACGGGTACCTGATGGCGGTGCAGACCCTTTACTGCGGACGGTGCGGTGCCCCGCTGCTGCCCGGCGCTACTTTTTGCGGCCGGTGTGGCGCACCGCAGATGGCACTCACGAGCATGCCGGCCGTGGCGAGGGCGCTGGCCGCGCCTCCGACCGCCCCCCCGGCCGCTTATGGGTATCGCGTCGCGCAGCCGGGCGCCTTTCCGGCCGCGGGCAAGGCCAAGGTGTCGCAGGTCATGGTCATCGGCGGCGTTATCGTGATCCTGGCCGTCGCGGCGATCGTGATCACGGCATTTGCCTTGTCGAAGGCCATCGGCGGCACCCATCCCACCTGCACCTCCAACTGCGGACCGCAACTGGTAGCTCCGTTGGCGGAGGCCAACATGTACCACAGCAGCACGTTCGGTTACGAGGTGGATTACAGCTCTAGCTGGAAGGTGCGCAGCCAGGACGCGAATGGAATTGTGCTGGCCACGCAGATCGGCATATTCCAGGTCATCGGCTCCAGGGCCGGGCCGACCACGGGCCAGCTCATCGACAGCGCCGTCGCGGCCCTTCCGTCGTCGAAGTGGCAGAGCGTGACTCGCGTGTCCGACATCAGGGGAGCTCATCTCGGCGTCCAGGATGGTGAGGGCGCAATTTACTCGGCGGACCTGATCGGCCCAGGCACCACTGCGACCAGAGTTCGGTTTGCGGTCATCGCCGCTGTCCACGGGACTTCGGCGGTCGTCATCTTTGCCGCTGATCCCGCCGACACCAAGAACTTCGCCAGCGGGATCCCCGAGGGCCAGGAGTTCGACTACGTGTGCCAGGAATTCAGCTGGACGACGTGAGGCGGGCCTTCGGCCGCATTATGAGAAAGAACCTGTCGGTTCTCTCTCATCGGCGGGCGCTTCGCGCGCGCCTGCTCTCACTCCCCCGGGATCGGTCGTGCGATTTGGGTTCTCCACGCCGCGATAAGGCGCGTTGGAGACGAAGTCATGGCCGGGGAAACCGCTGAATTGGACGCCACGCTTCTTGCGTTTGCCGGCGTCTCCTTGCTCTTGGCGATCACGCCGGGGCCTGACATGGCCGTGGTGACGAAGAATGCGCTGGCTCACGGCAAGCGCGGAGTCATCTTCACCACGACGGGCATCGCTCTCGCGCTCTCGATCTGGGTGACGGCAACCGCCATCGGCGTCTCGGCGGTGGTGCGTTCGTCGGGCGAGCTGCTCTTCTTTCTCAAGGTCATCGGCGCCGCGTACCTGGTCTACCTGGGCATCCGAACGTTGCTCGAATCCCGTCACCGCCACGCCGACCCGCTGGCCGGCTCGACACCCGTCACGCCGGCGCATGCGATTTTCCGGCAGGGCTTTTTATCGGCGCTCTCGAATCCAAAGCTGGGTGTTTTCTTCGTGACCTTCCTTCCACAGTTCGTGTCTCCTGGTCAGGCTCTGCTGCCCAGGCTGCTCCTGCTCGGCTCGATCTTTGCTTTGATCGGCTGGACCTGGATGAACATCTACGGCTTTTTCGTGACGCGCATGCGCGACTTCATCACCGCGCCACGGGTGCGCCAGTGGATGGAGCGCATCACAGGCGTCGTTCTGCTGGGATTCGGGGTGCGCCTGGCGGTCGAACGCCTCTAGCCGGCTCTCTTACTCAGCCGGGAGCTCGAAGCTGATGTCATAGACGCCGCCCGTCAGCTTGGCCCGGTGGATCCAGCCCATCTTCCTGAGCAACCCGAGCATCTGCTGGTTTTCAGGGAGAACGATGAGCGTGAAAGTCTGGATCCCGTGTTCGCGGGCCACCTTGCCCAGGATGCTCAACAGCGCACTGCCCAGCCCGCGGCGTTGGTATTCGTCGATTACCGCCACTGCGGTCTCGGCGACCTCGGTATTCGGCACCCGGTCATATCGCGCCACACCCACGATTCGCTCTTTGTTGCCTGGCTTGGTGGTGGTCGCAACCAGCGCGAACCGATCGTTGTAATCGACCACAGCCAGGCGGTGCGCCAGGGCGTCCGACATGCGCTTCATCGGCGAGAAGAACCTGAAATAGACAGTGCGCTCGGACATGGCGGCGACTGCTTCGTGCAGCAGAGGCTCGTCCTCGGGGACAATCGGGCGCACGAGCACCTTCGACCCGTCGGTGAGCTCGATGGTCCGGGGCCCGAAACCGGTTACCGCCACGACATCTAACCGTACGCGAACTACGATTCGCCGCGAATGGGCGGAGCTCAGTACCGGCGTAACCTCGCCTTTGCCGCGGGCGCGGTGGCCGCGATCCTGTTCGCCGTGTTCGATGTCTACCAATGGGCGCAGGCGTATGCGTCGGACAACTTTCACAACGACCTGACCTTCTATTACGCCGCCGCGCAGGTCGGCTTGAGCCACGGCTGGCAATCCATCTACGACCTGCGGCTGCAGCAGGAAGCTCTCGATGCACTCGGCTCTCGGATCCAGATCGCCGAGCTCGCCCGTTACATCAGCCCGCCCCCGGTGGCATGGCTGGCCGTCCCTCTGACCCTGCTCCCGTTCCGGGCCGCCTACTTCGTCTGGAGCGCCCTGCTGCTCGGTGCGCTCGGGTGGACCTGGTATCTCGCAGCCCCAGGCTCAGGCCGCGTGCGCCTCATCCATCTGGCGGCCGCGATCGGCTGGCTCCCGGTGATCTACGGTCTGCAGCTCGGCCAGCCGGGCATTTTCGTGGCGCTTGGCGTGGCGGGGTGCTATGCGCTGCTACGCGGGGACAGGCCCTTTTGGGCGGGC
>DATARC010000184.1:0-6338 GCA_036264335.1 Candidatus Dormiibacterota bacterium | reverse complement strand
CGCTGGCACCGTGCACCATGTCGCCTGGGCGTCGACCATCGAAGACCACGCCGATTGGCGGCAGAAGGTCATGGCGGCGGGCGCGCGGCCGACCCCGGTCATCGACCGCTACTACTTCAGGTCCATCTACTTTCGCGAGCCCAGTGGCGTCCTTTTCGAGATCGCAACCCTCGGCCCTGGCTTCACCACCGACGAGCCTCTCGAGCACCTTGGCGAGCGGATCTCCCTCCCGCCACCATTCGAACACCTGCGGCAGGAGGTGGAGCGGACGCTGACGCCGCTGCCGAACCCGCGCGCGACCTCAGGAGCGCCCGTCAAGACTTAAAACCGCTCTGCCTCAAGCAGTGACTGCGGTCCTCCATTGATCTCCGTATCGGAGTTCCCGAGCGGTCTGATTCCCAGCCTCAAACTTGGAAGCGAACGGCGCGGCCCGTGCCGCGCCGTTGTCGTCCAGGACAATTTGCCTACTGCAGGATGCAAGCGTTCTGTGGGATGCCCTTGATGGTGGCGGTGACGTCAGTTGAGCTGACGGCGGCCATCTGGGCCTGGAATGACCCGCTGATGGACGAGATGGTTCCCGCCGCCCCGGCGTTCGAGGATCTGATTGCACTGTTGAAGTCGGTGCTGTAGTCGAGGCACCGGGTGGTGCTGTGGTCGGCGCCGGTGCTCGTAACGCCTGAGCCGTTCCAGACGATGTCGAGCGTGATGGGCAATGGCAGCCCTGCGCCGCCACCTCCGGCTCCGGCAAATGGGGACGCAGCGCCTGCTGTGACTGGGGAGCCAAATCCGGGGCAGATCTCGTCCCCCGTCAGGGTCGTATGCAGGCTTGCCGATTGAAGATCCCGGCTGACGGCGAAATCAACAGGATTGATCACGAAACAGCCGAATGTCGCGTTGCCGGCATCGTCGAAGATGTCGAGGCTGACGATCGTGGTGTTGGCCACGGTGCGAGCGCCGCCGGACCCCTTGGTCCGAAACGCGTTCATTCCCCTGTCCACGATCACGCTGAAACCCTGCTGTCCGGGCGGGCTGCCACGAAGGGTGCCAAAGGTTGCCACCGCCTCCTTGTCGGTGAAGGTGAAGACCCCGGGGCCCAGGCCGCCCCCGGGCCCGGCGGCGGCTGCCGCCGCGGCGAGCACCAGCGAAACGCCGAAGACGATCGAAACGACCGAAGCGAGCTTCTTGACCAGGACCATCTGACATGACTCCTTGAATTGGAGGGGCTGCCGGCGACGGCCCGATCGTCTGCAGAAGCCGATCTCAAAGTCAGTTCCAGCACGCTCTCGAAATTGGTCTCAATCTCCTGGACCTGGAGGGGTATCGTTGGCCGCGACCGGGCGGTGGAACTGTGAAAGCCGTGCGCAGCCTGCTCGACGACGCTCGCGTGTTCGACGCGGTGATCGTCCTTCTCGCCACGTGGTTTCTGCTTTCCGCATACGTGGTCGCGTGGGCCTACGTGATCGCCCCGCATAGCGTCCTGAGCGCTGCCTCTGCCGGCCTCGTCGCCGTCAGCGCTTCGTGGTTCGCTCTGACCGGGTTCCTGTTCTTCGCATTTGGCCGGGGCATCGGCCGAGGTCGGCCCTGGAACCAGGCCCTGCCGGACGGATACGTCGGCACGCTGGCCGCGGCCCTTGTGTTTGGTGCGGCCTGGATCGCGGACACTTCCTTCTGGGCCCCGTTCGTGGCTCGCAATGAGATCGGACTCCAGGCGCTGTTCACCCCTCCCCACCTGGTGGAGATCGCCGCCGCTGCCGTCATGGTGAGTGGCCCCGTAAGGGCGGCCGCCCGGCGCGGCGAGGCCACCGCGTCCGCCGGGCCGTTGATGTCGGTCGCCCTCCTTCTATCTGTGCTCACGTTCGCGACACAGTTCGCCCACCCGCTCATCGACCCGTGGGCCGCGAGATCATTCCAATATCGGATGGACCTTCAGGCGATCGGGCTGAGCTGGGTCGCCGACAACCTGGGCGTGGCATCGATCCTGGCGCAGTCGGCCATCCTGGTCGCAACTGGCCTGCTGCTGAACAGCTCGTTCCACTTGCGCTTCGGCTCGCTGACCTTCGTATTTGCCATCAACGGGGTGTTTGTCGCCATCACCAAGCAGACGTACGAGCTGCTCCCAGTCGCGATCCTGACGGGCCTTGCGGCAGATGTGTGGCTCTGGTGGGGCCGGCGCTGGCCGGGCCGCCGCGGCGCATCGCTCGGCGCAGTCATAAGCGGCGCCTTCTCCCTCCTGTCGTTGCTGGCGGTTGCGCTTCTGCCCGGCGGTCTCGCCTGGACCTTCTCGCTTGCGTCCGCGATCGTGCTGGCGGCCATGTTGCTGGGCTGGCTCATGGGACGCCTGCTGCCGGCCGGCCTGCCTTTTGCGATGGTGCTGCTCCCGACCACACTCCCGGGCGAACCGCCGGAGGTCCACTGGACGAGGGACCCGGAGAGCGTGGTCAGGCCCCAGCTGGTGAAAACTGCGCTCGACGACCTCGGAACACCCGAGAGGCTTGGGCGAAGTCCGCTGGCCTTACTCCCAGGCGTCTCGCGTGGCGGCTCCGCCGCGACCGACCTTCGCGCGCTGCTGGTCGATGTGATCGCCGAGCTTTCGGCGTCGACGGCGCCACGCGACGCCGAAGCCGGCCACCTGCTTCTCGACTACTACGTGCGGAAGGTCGGCAGTCACGAGGTGATCATGGAGCGCCTCCACCTTTCGCGGCCCACCTTCTATCGACGCCTGCAGCGTGGATTTGTGCTGGTCGCCGAACGGCTGGACGAGATGAGCGAGTTCGCCCACCGCGTCCCGGTCAAGGATTGAGACCCCTTTCGAGACAGAAGGAGACTGATCTCGACACCAGCTCGGCCCGAGGGTAAGCGCGATGGACAGTGCCATGCGCCTCCCTGATGCAGAGCGAAAGACGCTCGAGGCGGTCTGCGACGCTTTTGTGCCCTCGGTTCGGGTAAGCGGGGCGAATCCGCCTGGGCTGTTCGCGCGCGCTGCATCCGACCTCGATGTCGCGGCCCTGGTGGTGCAGGCGCTCGGGGCCGAACCAGAAGCCCTATCGCGGTTCCGCATGCTGCTCCGCCTGCTGGGGAGCCCCGCCTTTGGCCTGACGATGGCCGGCAGACCACTCGGGTTTGCGCAGCTGCCTCCGGCGCTGCGGGAGAAGGTGCTGCAAAAGATGTCGGCGAGCTCGCTGCCCTTCAACCGCCAGGCGTTCCAGGCGTTGAAACGAACGGTGCTCTTCGTGTTCTACGCGGCGCCAGGCCCTGCGACCGGCGGCCCGAACCCGACCTGGGCTGACATCGGCTACGTGCCGAACCTCCGCTCCACGTCCGAGAACGATGCCGCCAAGCCGATCCGCCCGCTGCAGGTCGACAGGGACCTCGAGCTCTCAGCTGATGCGATCGTGATCGGCTCTGGCGCGGGGGGCGCGGTGGTGGCGGCCGAGCTGGCGTCGGCGGGATTGGACGTCATCGTCCTCGAGATGGGCGAGTACCTCAATGAACCGGACTTCACGGGAAACGAGGCGGAGATGACCCAGCGACTGTATCTCGGTCGAGGGCTGCTTGCCACCAACGACCTCGGCATCACCGTGCTGGCGGGCTCGTGCCTCGGCGGCGGCACTGTCGTCAACTGGAGCGACTCACTGCGCACGCCATCCGAGGTGCTCGCCGAATGGGATCGAGACTGCGGGCTCGAGGGCGTCGCCGGCTCCGACTACCAGCACGGCTTTGACGTGGCCGAGCAGCGAATGGGCGTCGCCACCACCGACTCCGTTCCCAACGCGAACAACGCCGCCCTTAGGGCCGGATGCGACGCCCTCGGATATCACTGGGATCTCATCCCGCGCAACGCATCGGGGTGTGAGCAGCGCTGCGGGGGCTGTCAGTATGGCTGCCCGTTGGGCCGCAAGCAGTCGACCCTTCTGACATTCCTGCAGGATGCATACGGCCTCGGTACGCGCTTCGTCAGCGGCTGCCGCGTCGACAAGGTCATCATCAAACAAGGTCGAGCACTGGGTGTCGAAGCGACGTCGTCGCGCGGTGGCCACCGGGTTGTCGTGCGGGCGCCAAAGGTGGTCGTCGCAGGTGGGGCCGTGGAGTCGCCGGGCATTCTGCTCCGCTCGGGCCTCGACAATCCAAATATCGGGCGCCACCTGCGCCTGCACCCGGTAGCGGTCGTGGCCGGTTTCTACGATCAGCTCATCCAGGCTTGGGAGGGCTCTCCGCAAACCATCAAGACTGACCAGTTCGCACACATTCGCGGCGCGCATGGGTTTCGGATCGAGATGGCGCCGGCGCTCCCGGGAACTATCGCCGCAGGAACGGCCTGGGAAGGCGGGCTGCAACACAAGCGGGAGATGTTGCGCTCCAGGAATGCGGCGATCTTTTTCGTTCTCACGCGCGACACCGGTGAGGGCAGCGTGCAGGTCGATGGCTCTGGCCGCGCTGTTATCAGGTACTGGCCGAACCGCACCGACTCCACTTTCCTGGTGCGCGGAATGCAGGAGATCACGCGTATCGCCTTCGCAGGAGGAGCGGTCGCCGTTTCGACCACACATTCGTCACCGCTGGCATTGGAAACCGACGGCCGCCGGCCGGGCGCTGTCGATGCCGTGCGCCTGCAGAGCTTCCTGGCCGACATCGCTCGCCGTGGGGTCGAGGTCAACCGGTTGCCTCTTTACTCGGCGCATCAGATGGGGACGTGTCGCCTCGGGGCCAGCCGGAAAACGTCGGTGGCGGACCCGTACGGACAGGTGTACGGCGTTGAGGGCCTGTTCATCGCCGACGCCGGCGGCTTTCCGACCGCGTCAGGCGTCAACCCGATGCTTTCGGTGATGGCCCTCGCCTACCGGGTTGCCCAGCGGATCAAGCACTCTGGCTAAAGTTGGTCGCCATGCTTGGAATGCTTGAGGCCGCAGCCGGCGTCCTCATCCTCGCCGTCGCGTTCTACGACGTCTTTCAGTCGGTGGTCCTGCCGCGGCCGTCGATTGGGAAGCTCCGAATCGCGCCCTGGATCCTGCGGCCGCTCTGGGCGAGCTGGCGTTGGTGGGGAACCCGCGAGACTCGCCTTGACCGGCGGGAAAACCGGCTGGGGACATTCGGCCCCGTGGCCTTGCTGGCCCTGCTGGCATTCTGGAGCCTGTCGAGCATCCTGGGCTATGCCCTGATCATCGATGCCATCCCAGGCGAGATCCAGCCGCGGCCCCAGGACTTCTGGACGTCGCTGTACTTCTCCGCCTCGACCCTGCTACCCCTGAGCTACGGCGAGATCCTTCCGGTCGGCGTCCTGGCCCGGCTCGTGATCGTGGCGGAGAGCGCGACCGGCGTCGGCCTGATCGCGCTCGTCATCAGCCTGCTCTTCTCGCTGTACGGTTCGTTCCAGCGGCGCGAAGAGCTGGTCGTCACGCTTGACGCGCTGGCGGGCGCGCCTCCAGCGGGCTTGCAGATCCTGGAGACCGTCGCCAACCAACGGATGCACGACGAGCTGCAAGCCACGTTCGACGACTGGAGGCGATGGTCCGCAGCGGTGCTCGAGAGCCACCTCGCCTATCCGATCCTTGTGTATTTCCGATCGAGCCACGACAACGAGGCATGGCTCAACTCGTTTGGCGCGGTCATGGATGCAGCGACGCTGACGATGAGCACGGTGGTCAGCGAGGACGCGACGCAAGGCCACGCGCACCTCCTGTTCAAGGTTGGCAACCACCTGGTCGAGGACCTCGCGTGGTACTTCAGGTTCAAGAATGCCGGCGTTCCCATCGTGGAACGCCAGGAGTTTGAGGATGCACGTGCGCGGCTCATCGCCGCCGGCTACCAGTGCCGCGAGGCCGATGCTGCGTGGAACGACTTTGCATCCCTGCGGTCCAAATACGCGTCGATCATCAACCAGCTGGCCGGCCGCCTGGCGATCCTGCCGGCCAAGTGGATCGGCGACCGGTCGTACGTTCCTCACGTGGAGCGAGGTGTGGCACGTCGCCGGGCCACGAAGCGAACGGGCTGACTGTCAGCTGATCAGAGCCAGCTGCCGCGCGGTGACAATGGCCTCGTCCTTGGAATGGGCGCCAAGCTTGCTGCCCACGCTGCGGATATGCGAGCGCACTGTCGCGTAGCTGATGCCGAGTCGTGCGGCAATTTGACGGCTGGGCAAGCGCTGAGCCATGAGACTCAAAACCTCGGTCTCGCGAGCCGTAAGCGGCTCGTAGTGACCATTGATCAGGCCGAAGTGGTGGCTCACCAGGCAGGTTCGCCCGAATCGGCGATCACCAGGCGACACTTACCGAGGGAATGGGCGAAGGCATCGACATTGAAAACGTCGATCGCGCCACTTGCACTCAAGCCCGAGGGCGCCC
>DATARC010000173.1:0-1751 GCA_036264335.1 Candidatus Dormiibacterota bacterium | reverse complement strand
TGCCGGAACGGCACCCGATGCATCACGAACAGGTCCTCTTCGGGCCAGATGTCGTTCACCTTCTTGCCCATCAGCTTCTCGTACTCGCGCGTCGCGTCCGGGCGCTTGGTTCGAATCGTGGTGTTCATCGGATGGTCGCCGGAACCGCAATCGACAGCGGTCCACGCCAGCTCCATCTCCACGATCCATTCGGCGAGCGAGCGATCCCCGCCGGGGTGGCGCAGGAAGTAACGCTCCTCATCCTCTTCCGGCCGGCCGTTGAAGAAGCGGTGCCAGCCGGTGTGGAAGACGACGATGTCCCCCTTCTTCACCTCCATGCGGTCGGTGACCTGCTTGGGCGTGATGACCGACCAGTCCTCCATCTCATCGGACAGGTCGACGATCACGCCTTCCCGGCACAGGGTGGTCAGCGGCACCGACGCGATGTCCTTGCCGCCGGACACGATGTGCATCTGGCCGTCGAAATGCGTGCCGGCATGCAGCGGCGTCTCCAGGTATTGCGAAACGATCCCGTTGGTCGCATGCCTCTGGAAATAGCTCAGCTTCGGGGATGGATAGCCGACCCAGCCCGGCGTGTGGATCGAGAACGTGTGAGTGAGGTCGACCAGCTTCATGACCGGCTCTCCGGCTGGTGCGCGACTGCGTCCATCTCGACCAGCGCGCCTGGGATGACAAAAGCCGAGACCTCGACGAGCGTGCTCGCGGGCCGGCTCTCCCCAAAGAAGCGGCGCCGCACTGTGTTGACGGCGGCTCGGTCATCGATGTGGCGTAGGTAAACGGTGACCTTGACGACGTCCTCAAAGCCTGCGCCCGCTTTGGCCAGTACGGCTTTGATGTTTTCGTGCACGCGCTCGGCCTGCGCGACCACGTCGTCGCCGCCGACCAGCGCGCTCGAGGCGTCCAGGGCGAGCATCCCCGATACCCAGATCCAGCCACCGGCGACCACGCCGTCGGTGTACTGGCTGATCGGCTCCGGAAGCTGCTCCGGAAGTCGTATTCGTTGCAGTGGGGACATGGATTGGCCTCCTCTCGACACCCGCGAATCCTTGACACGCCTTCCGGGCGACTATATAGTCCGACCGAGTAATTGTCGGACAAATTACCGATTTCTGGGCGAGGGAACGCTGATGACTGATCGACCGGCCACGTCCAAGGTGCATGCCTCGTTGGCGGTTGCGGCCCTGCTCATCCTGGCGGCGTGCGGATCGACCACGCCAAGCGCGACGCCCAAGACGTATACCGGCACGCTGACCTTCGCCAGCTTCAACCCGTTCACGGGCCCCGACGCCAGCTTCGGCCCGGAGATGGCGGCCGGCTGCATACCAGCCGCCAAGACCATCAACGATGCGGGAGGGGTGCTCGGTCACCAGGTGACGTGCGTCGCCGTCGACACGCGTGGCGACCCGGCCGACGCCGTGCCCGCCGCCCAGAAGATGATCGCCACGACGTCAAACCTGGTCGGTATGAACGGGCCCAGCTCCGACGAGGCTCTGGCGACGGTTCCGATCATCGACCGCGCACACCTGCCGATGTTCGCGGACTCGGGGCAGGCCGCTTTCGACAAGAGCACGTACAAGTACTTCTACCGTCTCACGCCGCCCGACGATGCCGCCGGCGTGGCGATGGCGATCTACGCCTACAACAAGGGCTACCGCAGGGGCGCCGCCGTGTTCGGCAACGACCTCAGCTCGCAGGGGAACGTTCCCAATCTTTTGAGCGCGTTCGCGAAGCTCGGCGGGCAGATCGTGATC
>DATARC010000126.1:0-9002 GCA_036264335.1 Candidatus Dormiibacterota bacterium | reverse complement strand
GGGTCGAAATAGTTGAAGCGGCAGTCAGCCGTCGACGGCCGGCAGAGCTCGATCCCCTTGATGTCGTTGTATGCGTCGACCGGAAAATAGACCTCGTCGAACACCTGGCCGTTGCTCGGCGACAGGGTTCCGTTCTGATCGGGGTAGCCGCGATTGAACGGATAGGCGAGCCCACATAGAGTTCCCGGATCGCCCTGGGCGTCGATCGGCGTGTTCGAAACGCAGTTGGTGACGAACGGTCCCTGGAAAGGGTGCAGGAAGAAGTCGGGCAGGATCGGGCTGTAGAAGCGAAGGACGAAAGCGACCGCGGTCAGGACCAACAACGCAAGCGCGTCCCAGCGGTCGAAGTGCCGGCGAACTACCGCGTCGGCCCGCGGCTCAATCACCTCCGCCGTTTGCGACGCCTGCCCCCACCCTGGTTCTGGCCCAGGCGATCCGGTAGCCGTGAGCTGATCTCCCAGGACAACGCATCGGCGTCTTTCAAGGGGAGGGCGATCATGTCGTCGAAGGCGACACGGCCGCCGAGTGTCTTCCTGATCGCGGCGAGCTCGGCTTCGTCGCTTCGCAGCCGGACGAACAGCGCCGGCTTGTCCATCAGCGCCTTCATCATCGGCGCGACCATCCGCTTTCGCTTATCCAGGAAGGCGAGATTGAGCGGCTGCACCTTGACGCTCCGGATGCTCTCGTAGGGGATCAGGACGCTCGAGCGCAGGGCTGAGACCTTGAAACCATCTTCAAGCGGCTCGGCGAAGCTTCTGTACTTGTAGAAGAGGAAGGCGCCTCCCAGGAGCAGGCCGCTCGGGATGTACAGCGCCCAGATCAAGTTCGAGGTCGACGTGAGCTGGCCCTTGTAGAGCAAAAGCGCGCTCATTCCGACGCCGACCGCGACCAGGAAGCCTGCGAAGAAGCGCTGCTGGCGCCAGAGCTGGTCGGCATAGAGAATCGGCTGCCGGGAGCTCGCCGGCTGGGCCTGGGTGGAGGTCTCGGTTGTGCTCAAGGTCATTGATTATCGCTGGCAACCCAGTTCCGACTGCGTTCCACCGCCCTTCGCCATTTGGACTGGAGGCTGTCGGCCTCGTCGCGGGACATCTCCGGCTCGAACTCGCGGTCGAGCTTCCAGAGGTCGGCAAGGTCGGCATCCTTCCACAATCCGGCGCCAAGCCCGGCCAGGAAGGCCGCTCCGAGGGCCGTCGTCTCCGTCTGTCGCGGGCGCCTTACCGGGATCCCGAGCAGGTCGGCCTGGAACTGGCAGAGGACGTCCATGACCACGGCGCCGCCGTCAACGCGCAGCTCTCTCAGTGGCTCGCCGGCATCGTTTTCCATGGCCTCGACGACATCACGTGTCTGGTAAGCCATGGCCTCGACTGCAGCCCGCACGATTTGCGCGCGGCCGGTGCCCTGCGTCAGCCCGACGATCGCGCCTCGCGCGTAAGCGTCCCAATGAGGTGCGCCCAGGCCGGCGAAAGCGGGCACGAGGAAGACTCCTCCTGTGTCTGGGATCGACGCCGCCAGCGGCCCCGCCTCCGACGCTTTCCCGATGATGCGCAGCCCGTCGCGCAGCCACTGCAGCGCAGCGCCGGTGATGAAGATTGCGCCTTCGAGCGCATAGCTGAGCTCGCCGTCGCGTCGCCACGCGACAGTGGTCAGCATCCCGGTTGTCGATTGGACGCGCTCCGCGCCTGTCTGCATCAGCACAAAAGAGCCGGTGCCATACGTGTTCTTCGCCATGCCGACGTTGGTGCAGGCCTGCCCGAAGAGGGCGGCTTGCTGGTCGCCAGCAATACCACTGATCGGTGCGTCGATCCCTAGAAACGCTCCTGGATCGCTACGTGCGATCTCGCCGCTCGAGTCGCGCACCTCTGGAAGGTTGGCGAGGGGGACGCCGAACAATGCCGCCATCTCCTCGCTCCACACGCCGCGCCCGATGTCGAACAGCGAGGTGCGCGACGCGTTGGATGCATCGGTGACGTGCTCCCGCCCGGCGGACAGGCAGGCCACGAGCCAGCTGTCGACCGTGCCCAGCGCGGCAGTCGAGGCGCCCTTCACGTTCTTCATCACCCAGGCGAGCTTGGTCGCGGTGAAGTAGGGATCCAGCACGAGGCCGGTGACCTCGCGTACGCGCTGCTCATGACCGGCCGCGCGCAGTCGCGCGCATTCGTCAGCCGTTCTGCGGTCCTGCCAGACGATGGCGTGCGTGAGCGGCTTCAGCGTTTTCCTGTCCCAGGCGACGAGCGTCTCGCGCTGGTTGGTGATGCCTATCGCGCGAACATCGGCCGGCCTGGCGTCCGCCGCGTCGAGCGCGCCCTGAGCGCTCGTTCGCACCGCGGACCAGATTTCCTCGGCGTCGTGCTCCACCCAACCCGGCTGAGGGTAGTGCTGGGTAATCTCGGAGTAACCCTTGCCCTTGACCTGGCCGTCCATGCCCACGGCCACGACCGTGGCCCCTGTCGTGCCTTCGTCGAGGCTGAGGACGACTCCGCGCTCAGCCACTTTCGACCGCCGCTACTGACCGGTTTTCCAGACCCGGTTCAGGCTGCCGCTCGAGTAACCCTCGAGGTCGAGCGAGACGAACTTGTAACCCGCGCCTCGCAACGCCGCGACCACGCGATCGCGCTCCTCGACCACGCGCGAGATCTCGGCGGGCTCGACCTCGATCCTCGCAACATCGCCGTGGTGCCTTACGCGGACCTGGCGCAAGCCGATCACCTTCAACGCTGCCTCTGCGGCCTCGATCTGGCGAAGAGCGGCGACCGTCACCGGCGTGCCGTGCGGGATGCGCGACGACAGGCAGGCGAAAGAAGGCTTGTTCCAGTTCGTGAGGCCGAGCGTGCGCGCTGCCGCACGGATGTCGGATTTGCCCATCCCCGCTTCGAGCAGCGGAAAGCGCACGCCGCGGCGAACCGCTGATCCGTGCCCGGGCCGGTGATCGCCCGTGTCGTCTGCGGTGGCGCCGTAGGCGAGGTGTGCGAGGCCAAGGTCGTGCTGGATGGGCTCCAGGGTGTCGAAGAGCTCTTCCTTGCAGTGAAAGCAGCGATCCGGATTGTTTCGCGTGTAGGCCTCGAGCTCCACCTCGCTCGTGGCGACCTCGACCAGTCGTGCGCCGAGGGATCGCGCCAGCGCGCGGGCCTCCTCCTGCTCGGATTCCGGATAGGCGGGCGAGCTGGCGAGAACAGCGACGGCCCCTGCGCCCAGCTCATCCATCGCGAGCTTCAGCAGCAGCGTGGAGTCGACTCCGCCTGAGTATGCAACCAGCACCGAACCGAGGTCGCGCACTATCCCGCGGGCTTTGTCGAGTCGAGTAGTGTCAAGCCGGTCGAGCTGGATCATTGGTCCAGGTCGAAGGTTAGCTGGTCAGCTGGCCTGGGCTTCCGAAGGCTCCATGGCCTGCATGCCGCACCAGGCCTCGTAGTCGATCAGACCCGTGACGGTCGGGTGCTCGCCGCACAGCGGGCAGGCCTTGTTGTGGGGCAGCTTCAGCTCGCGGAAGGTCATGTCCTCGCCCTCGAACAGCAGGTAGCGCCCGATCATCGGGCGGCCGATGTTCAGCAGGTACTTGATCGTCTCGAAAGCCATCATGCTGCCGATGATCCCGGGCAGCACCCCGAACACGCCGGCCTCCGCGCAGCTCTGCACCTCGCCTGGCGGAGGAGGCTCGGGGAAAAGGCAGCGGTAGCAGCCGGTGCCCTTGGCGGCGTCGAACAGCGCCAGCCGCCCCTCGAACCGCAGGATGCTGCCGTGCACGAGCGGCTTGGCAAGGAAGTAGGCGGCGTCGTTCGCCAGGTATCGAGTTGGAAAGTTGTCGGTGCCGTCGACGATCACGTCGTAAGGGGCAAAAATCCGCATCGCGGTCTCGGAGTCGAGGTGTTCCTGAATCGGCACGACCTCGACGTCGGGGTTGAGGTTGCGCAGGGTCTCGGCGGCGGACTCGACCTTGGGGCGGCCGATGTCCTTGGTGCCGTGCAGCAGCTGGCGCTGGAGGTTGGACGCGTCGACGGTGTCGAAGTCGACGATTCCGATCTTGCCGACGCCGGCCGCCGCCAGGTACATCGCTGCGGGGGAGCCGAGCCCGCCCGCTCCGAGCAGGAGCACGCTCGAGCCCAGCAGCTTGCGCTGGCCGGCCCCGCCGACCTCGGGCAGGATGAGATGCCGGGCGTAGCGGGAGACCTGATCGGGGGTGAAGCTGCGGCCTTGTGCCATCTCAACTCACTATACCCAGGCACCCTGTGGCCTTATTCCTAGGGTCGATTTGCGCTTGTTCCTATAGTGAAGGGCCGATGGAAACCGAATACCTGGACGAAGAGCAGGTCATCGCCCTTTACAACAAGGTCAGGACCGGCAAGCGCACCTGGCCGGCGGAAATCTGGTCCTCGCCCGCGGCGCTGCAGTACGCGGTCACGATCTTCGACTACTGGATCCACAACGTCATGGGCTGGAAGGGCTGGCCCGACGCGCGTGGCAAGGTGAGCCCGGCGCTGCTCGAGGAGCACCGGCTGGCCGACCTGGTCGAGAGCGTGTTCGTCCCCGAGTTCGGCGACGACTGGCTGGACTTCGAGGTGGTGCTCAACGAGAGCATGCGGCTGTCGGAGGACGAGTCGTGGGCGCCAGACGTGGCCGACCGCCAGGAGCGCGTGGAGGCGGCCTTCGAGCACGCATTCGAGCAGCTGATCGGCTCACCCAAGCAGCAGCCCAAGCTGCTGCCCACCTATCACCGGTTCCGCAATCACCTGCTGCGCATGTGGAGCGCTTTCCAGGAGGCCCAGGCCGAGCACGACAAGGCCGAGCGGGAGTCGGCGGAGCGCTTCTGGGCACAGCTGCGACTGGTGCGCAGCACGCGAGGCCAGGCCGCGGAGGCCTGGTCGATCGTCAACGTCGAGGACGAGCGGCGGGGCGAGGTGACAGTGATCTGGGGCGAGCCGCACCCCTACTGCCTCGTGATTCTCGATGACGACCTCGAGGCGGGCGGCTGGGAGCAGGTGATCTACCGCCTGGAGCAAGAGATCCTGGTCGAGGAGCCTGGCGTCGTGAGCTACGCGGTGTGGCACAAAGGCTTCGTCGGGGAGTATTACCGCTGCGCGGACTGCGGCGAGCTGCACAGCCAGTTCGACGAGGAAAGCGGGAACGAGCTTCGGCTCGACGACCTGGAGCCCCCCGAAGAGCGCTGACGCTCTAGCCGACCGTCAGCGTGTAGTTCTTGCCTTCCCACCCAGTCATGTAATGGGCCGTCCACGCGAAAGTCGTGCCTGCGGCGAGCTTGTTCGAGGGGACCTCGGCCACCCATACCCCAAGCGTCGTGTCGATCGCCTCGACCTCGCTGAATGTCTTCCAATCGTCGAAGGAGTAGTGGACTGAACCGGGGCGCGGCAGCTGCACCCGCAAGCGCCGGCCGGGCGCGAGCCTGGTGATCTGATGCCGGTGCGTCCAGACAAACGCCGGCTCGTGCGCCGCCCCTTCCGTGTACCGGCGCCGCGCGGGCAGCACGATGTCGGGGAAGCCCGCCAGTGCAATCGTGACCAGTAGCTCCAGGTACTCCGCATGCGCCCAGCCAAGCGGCGAGGCCGAGCCGGTTGCGCGACCGAAGTAGAGGCCCTTGGCCGGGATGTCGGCGGCGTCCCAAACTTGCTCGGGGAGCATCAGCCCAGGGCCGGCGAAACCTTCCAGCGAGCGCACGATCTCGGCCGCCGGAAGCCCCATGGAGAAGAAGTGGCGCGCCCGCTCGCCCGTGAGCACAGGCCACGCTCGTCCGCGGCCGGCGCCATCCCAAGGCGATCCGTCGTCTTTCTCTCCGTAGAGGTCGCCCGCGTAACGGCGCCAGCTCGGCCCGGCGGGCAGCGTCACCTTCAACGTGCCGTCCACGCCCTGCAGGCTGCGCAGGATGCGCTCGTCCTTCGGGCGCCGTAGCCCGTAGCGCACGAGCTCCAGGAACTCAGGCGCCACCGCACCCACGGTGGGCCGGATATCGGGATCGCCTGCGAGCCGGACGTACTGGCCGGCCGGAGTGGAGCACCACGTCTCCACACGATCGTTCCAGTAATCGGCGACGGCGCGCAGGTGGCCAGCCGCTACGTGCTCGCCCGCTTCGTGGGCGAACTCGCCGGCAACGATGAGGGCGGCGATGCAGGCCGCCAGGGTCGAAGGGGAAAGACCGCCGAGGTCCTCCCACCGATCGAGCTGCGTCAGCGGGCCTTCGCGAATCAGGAACTGGGCGGCGGGACGGACCATCACGGGATATGGGTCGTGGTCCAGGTACCCGGCGACGCCGAGGCGCCACGCAAGAAGGATTGGTAGTGCGACCTGGTCCAGCTCGGTGGAGGTCCAGTGCGGCGTGCCGTCGACGAACCAGTTCTGAAACCAGCCACCATCAGGGCGCTGTCGCGACTGTAGGTGGCGGAACGCGCGGAGCGCAGCGGCGGTGTCGCCTGCATCAAGCAGGGCGGTGGCCATGCGGCACAGGTCGCGCGGCCAGACGAGGTGGTACACGTGGTTGCCGTTGTGATTGCTCTCGCCCCAGGGGGAGCTGGGCGACGCGATGAACGCGCCGGCGTGCGATTTGTCCTCGAGGCATCGAATCACGGCGAGCGATGCGCTGGCGAGTGCGCCCTCGTCTCCGCTGACCTTGCTGAGGGCTTGGGGTAGGTCGGTGTGGGTTCTCCATGCGCGCTCGAATGAGGCGCGCACGCTGCCGGCGCCCTTCTGCAGAACGTGGCGAGCAACCTCTTCGGCGTCCGCTCGCGAGTGCGCAAAGCCGATCGCGACCTGGAAGGTGCCGGCCCTTATGCCTAGCTCAGCGCCGACCGCAACGTTGCCCGGCCCGGCGCGGTCGTAGAGGGTCGAGAGATGGCCATCGCCGTCGTGGAGGTCGACCTGCAGGTCCGAGCTCTGGAAGTAGCCGATCGTGGCGCGCGCGAATGGACCGACGATGCAGATCCACACGTCCTGCTGGCGCATGAGCAGCGCAGGCGGATGCGTGTCGAGGACCTGGCCGAAGTTGCCCTCGCTGCCCGGCTGCCAGTGCGCCGAGGCCTGCATGTATAGGCGGACGTCCGGAAGCTCAGGCGTGAAGGTCGCGCTGATCAGGAGGGCGTTTTCCTCGGGGTCGGAAAAAAATTCTTTGGTGAGGCGGTACTCGTGATGGGTGCTCTCGACGATGAAGCCGGGGGTGCCAGGCGCGAACCACTTGACTGTGTGCTGGCCGTCGCCCGCGTCATCGACAGGAGGGGCGCCGCTGGCCGATGCGAAAAAGCGCAGCTCGTGCAGCGCGACCCTGTCGATGGAGGGAAAGAAGACCTCGCTGAGGGCTCCATCGGCGAGCGTGTACCAGAGCTTGCTCTTGGGACCAGGCGCGGCGCCGAACGCCATCTTGCGACCGGGACCCCACATGGGGGGTGCTCCTGGGCCTCCTGGTGCCTCCATCGGGCGTTAAGTATGCGGAGAGGTCGTGGCCGATAGAATCGAGCGACGATCCCGATCGCCCGGGGAGGTGGCTGAGTGGCCGAAAGCACCCGCCTGCTAAGCGGGTAGGGGGTGTAAAGCTCCCTCGAGGGTTCGAATCCCTCCCTTCCCGCCATTCCGGTCTGAGACGCTGATTAAACTAACCGGCCGTGCGCGGGGGTGGGCGCGGTGGGTCTTTGGGCGGTCCGATTCGAGGCATTGTGGCGGGCCTCTTGGTGCTGGCTATCGTCGGTCTGCTGATCCGCGCGCAGCAGTTGCGCGACGAGACCGCCCGCCAGAACGCAGAGCAGGCGGCTGAGCTCCAGGCTCTCAAGGAAAGGTGGTTTGGGACTCCAGCGATATGGCAACCGCCGGCCATCCCCAACACGACGATCCAGTTCTTCGATGTGAGTGGCGTCAATCAGCGAGAGCTAATAAACAGTCTCAACAACTCCGACCTATGCGTTCGGTTCGGTCCCTGTGCTTCAGACCCGCTCAACCCGAAGGGCGCCGCATGGGGCCTCGCGGGCGCCAAACTTAGCTCGACCTCTACATGCGCGTCGCCAACTACGACAACGCTTCTATACAAAGAGTTCGTAGTGCTGCCGCGATGGCAGCCCCCGACTGATGGCTCGATCAACATCCCCTTGGTCCAGAAATGGAACGCACTCGCGCAGGTCATCTACGTGCACGAGTCCGGGCACGTGGCAATCACTAAGGCAGGTATTGCCGCGCTTAACGACCAGGCTCATCAGTTGCCTACCTGTGATGCACTCGAGGCATTCTGGAACAACCCGAAGCTCTTCGACAAGATCGACGCCGATCAACTCGCATACCACGCCCGCTTGTACGCAAATTGCCATCCCGAGGTCGGATGCATACCTCCGGAATGGATGGGCTGGTGATCGGCACGGGGTTCAGACCTGGCTGGTTCTCTATCAATCGACCATGGCCCGCTGGGAACCACCGCACGCCTTAGAGACGGTCGACGATGCCACCCGCCAGACGGTCCTCGACCGCATCCTCGCTGCGCTGAGCTACGCGGGCGATATCGTCGAGCTGGAAGGTCGCTTTCCAGCGGTGCGCAACCATGCGGAGGGTCAGATCCAGCTCAAAAAGGAGCTTGCGACAGCCAAACGGAAATGGCGTCAGGAGGACGAAACAAGGCGGAAATGGCGGGGCGATACACTCGAGGAGCACCGGCACCGCGACACGCCGAGATAGTCCTCAAATTCCACCGGAATCCTCTGCAATTCTCAACATATCGGACTAAGCTCAGGTCATGGTGTTTTACGTCATGCTCGCGCTGTTCTTAGTCTTGGCCATCGGAGGTGGGATCTGGGGAGCGGACTCCCGCCCCGGCTTCAATGGCGGCAGCGACGACCGCAAAGAGCGCTTCTTCTTCCACTCCAAGATCGACTGACTCAGTAGCTCGTCATCCCATCCGTGGGGCGCCCTGGGTGCCGTCTCGGTAAGGTCTCCGCAGTGGCCGGTCCGACCAATCCAGATTCGACTTCGGGCGCGCTTGAATTCACGGCCCGGCGCGCAACCCGCGCCGACATCGACCTGGTCAC
>DATARC010000169.1:0-1761 GCA_036264335.1 Candidatus Dormiibacterota bacterium | reverse complement strand
CACGATGAGGGTCTGCAGCAGCTCCCCGACTCGGGCCTGGCGGTCGCCCTCCCGGTTGTGGAAGTCGACGGTCCGCTCGAGGTCCTCGGGGGTCATCGCCGCCATCAACACGAGGACACGCCCGATCTTGCCGTCGATCGCGTTCCTGAGCTCCACCTCCGACAGCCCACTTTCCTGGTCGATCCCCTGACGTCTCGATGCCGTCCCCTGATCGTCGCGGCCCATCTTGGTCGCCCCCTCGGTCGTCCGCTGGATCTGTACCGTCCAGTAATCGAGCATCTCGCTCATGTGGCCGAGGACGTTTCCACGATGCCAGGCCTCGCCCGTGGCGGGATCGATCGGCCCCGCACCGCGCGCCTCTGAAACCGGCGTGCGCGCAAGGTCCGCGCGTGCGGCGGCCACGCGCTCGCGCAACGCCTGCAGGTCGTGACTATCGTCGAGCTCGCTCACCTGGGTACCACCCATAGCTTGGCAGCAGTGTCGTGGCTGAGGGTGACCGAGCGCTTGCCGGCGCGGACGCGGATGGTCCGCCCGACGGAGTCCACCTCGAGCACCGAGATCTCCCGGCCCGGCGTGAGCCCGCGGTCATGCAGGTAGGTCAGCAGGGTCGGCGCTTCCCGCTCCGCGACCTCCGACACCCGCGACACCGATGCATGCGTTCCGGTCTTCAGGTTCGCCAGCCTCACCTCTCTCGGCACCGCTTTGGAGTAACCGGGGATCGGGTTGCCATGGGGGCACGTGGTCGGCCTTCCCAGGACCTCGTAGAGCCGCCTTTCGACCACCTCGGAGACGGCGTGCTCGAGCCGCGCAGCCTCCTCGTCGGCGGTCACCCAATCGAGGCCCAGCCCATCCGTCAGCCAGCGCTCCATGATCCGGTGGCGCCTTACGATCGCCTCGGCGGCCCGGCGCCCGGAGGCTGTGAGCTCGATCTCCTTGCGCTTGTTCATCCGCACCATGCCGTAGCCGGACATCCGCCGCACGGCGACCGTCACGGTCGGGCGGCTGACGCCCAGCCAGTCGGCTAGGCGCGCGCTTCGCAACGGCTCGCCCTCGGACCACATGTAGTAGATGGCCTCCAGGTAGTGGGCCACCACCTCTGAAGGTGGTCTCGAAGCCGCGTTAGACTGATCTAATTGCGTCTTTTGCACGTACTAATCCTATGAGCGAACTGTGAGCCAGGCGACAGCGGTATTGCTGGGGGCCATCGCCGGCGCCACCATTTTCCTCGGCCTGCCTGTGGCTCGTGTGCGCGGCCTGCCGAAATCTGTCCAGGGCTTTCTGAACGCGTTCGCGACCGGGATTCTCGTGTTCCTGTTGTGGGACATCCTCAGCCATGCGGGCCAGAAGGTGGAGCTTGCGCTCAACAGCGCCCGCCTGGGTAGTAGCGGGCCTTTTGCAATCATCGCCCTCATCTTCGCGGTCGGCGTCGCGGCCGGCCTGCTGGGCCTCGTCTACTTCAACCGGGCGATTTTCGGCCGCCTGAAGCACGACGCACACACCCCAAGCCCCCAGTCTCTCTCCCTCGCGATCGCCACCGGCCTCGGCCTGCACAACCTGTCCGAAGGCCTCGCCATCGGCCAGTCGGCGCACACGGGGGCCATCGCTTTTGCGGGCGTCCTCGTGGTCGGCTTCGCGCTGCACAACATCACCGAGGGGTTTGGCATCGCGGCGCCGATGACCATGAACCCCAAGCCCGCCTCATGGGCTTTCCTTGGGCTCGCCGGCCTGATCTCCGGCGGCCCCACCTTCATCGGCGCCTGG
>DATARC010000079.1:0-15035 GCA_036264335.1 Candidatus Dormiibacterota bacterium | reverse complement strand
GCCGTGTCCTGGAGCGCGCCCTTGAACAGCAGGTCGGAGGTGGTGTTGCCGACCTGGTGGTCCTGCAGGGTGTGGAAGTCGAAGAACTGCTTGCCCGAAGCGAAGTAGATGCCCTTGAGCTCGGCGCTCGATCCCGGGCCGACCAGTGAGGCTTCGACGCGGGTCTTCGAGAAACGACCGCCCAACGTGATGTTGAAAAGGCGCAACCGCGCATCCCTCTCGATGCGCGCGCGCTGGTCGGCGAGGTGCACCGCATCCCGGCCCCATTTCTGGATCGAGACGTAGCCAACGTCAGCACCTTCGCCGACGAAGATCTCGGCTGAGCCGCTCCGGTACGCGGCGCCTTCCTCCTCGCCGATGTACTCGTCCAGGTAGTAGAAGCGTGAGTTGCGGCCGGCGACGATCATCGTGTGCGGCAGTACCGTGGTGCCGCCCTCGTGCGAGAAGTGCTGGCGCAGGATCGGCTCCTCGATCACGACGCCGTCGGGCACATAGAGAAAGTTCCCGCCTGTGAAGAACGCAGCATGCAGCGCCGCGAAGCGATCGCGGTCGGCGTGCAGGGCTGAGAAGAGCAGCGGCTCGACCAGCCGGCGGTGCTTCTGCGCTGCCACCGCCAGGGGCTCGAAGATCACCCCGGGCGGTAGCTCCACGGTTTCCGGCTTGTAACCGTTGGCGTGCTCGAGTGTGGCGAACTTCGTCGGGTCGAGCCCCGTCATGTCCGTGCGCCGCCATTCCTCGTCGGTGCGGCTGGGCATCGGCATGCGCTCGTACGCGGCGAATGCTGTGCGGCGCTTGTCGCGCAGCCAGTCGGGTTCGCCCTGGCCGGTCTTCTCCAGGGTGGCTTCGGTGAATGCCAATGTCAGCCTACCGAGCCCTCCATCTCGAGCTGGATCAGGCGGTTCAGCTCCACCGCGTACTCGAGAGGAAGCTCCTTGGTGAACGGCTCGATGAAGCCGTTGACGATCATCGTCTCGGCCTCGTTGCGCGTGATGCCGCGGCTCATCAGGTAGAAGAGTTGCTCGTCGGAGACCTTGCTCACAGTGGCCTCGTGGCCGAGGGTCACGTTCTCGGCGTCGACGTCGTTGTAGGGATACGTGTCCGAGCGCGATTCGTCATCGAGAAGAAGCGCGTCGCACTTCACGAACGACTTCGAGTTCTTCGCGTCGGGGTACATCTTGATGTGTCCGCGGTATGAAGTCCGGCCGCCGCCCTTGGAGATCGACTTCGACGTGATCGTCGACGTCGTGTTCGCCGCGACGTGGATCATCTTGCCGCCGGCGTCCTGGTGCTGGCCCTTGCCGGCGAACGCCACGGACAGGACGTCGCCTTTGGCGCCCGGCTCCATGAGGTAGACGCTCGGGTACTTCATCGTGATCTGCGACCCGAGGTTGCCGTCGACCCACTCCATGGTCGCGTCGGCATACGCGAGCGCGCGCTTGGTCACCAGGTTGTAGACGTTGGTCGACCAGTTCTGGATCGTGGTGTAGCGGCACCGCGCGTTCTTCTTGACGATGATCTCGACCACCGCCGAGTGCAGCGAGTCGGTTGTGTAGATGGGCGCCGTGCAGCCTTCGATGTAGTGCACGAACGAGCCCTCGTCGCAGATGATCAGCGTCCGCTCGAACTGGCCCATGTTCTCCGCGTTGATGCGGAAGTAGGCCTGCAGCGGAATGTCCACCCGCACGCCTTTCGGCACGTAGATAAACGAACCGCCTGACCAAACCGCGGTGTTCAGCGCCGCGAACTTGTTGTCCGCGGGCGGGATGACGGTTCCGAAGTACTCCTTGAACAGCTCGGGGTGGTCGCGCAGCGCCGAGTCGGTGTCGGTGAAGATGACGCCCTTCTTCGACAGCTCCTCGTGCAGAGAGTGGTAGACGACCTCTGACTCGTACTGCGCCGACACGCCGGCGAGGAACTTCCTCTCGGCCTCGGGCACGCCCAGGCGGTCGTACGTCTTCTTGATGTCCGGGGGCAGGTCCTCCCAGGTCTTCGACTGCTTGTCGGCAGCCTTGAGGTAATAAAAGATGTTCTCGAAGTCGATGACGCTGAGGTCTGCGCCCCACGTGGGCATCGGCTTCTTGCGGAAGATCTCCAGCGAGCGGAGCCGCATCTTCAGCATCCACTCGGGCTCCTTCTTCATCCACGAGATCTCGGTGACGATCTCGGGGTTCAGGCCACGCTTGGCCTTGAAGATGTAGTCCTCGGGGACGAAGAAGCCGTACTTCTCTTTGTAGTCGGAGCCAACGTCGACCTTGGGAACAGTGGCCATCAGGCAATCTCCTCGGGCTTGAGGACGGCCGGCTCGTCAGCCTCCGCCCATTCCGAATAGCCGGTCTTCTCCAGCCGGTTGGCAATCTCGGGACCGCCCGACAGCACGAACTTCCCGTCGACGAGCACATGCACGAAGTCGGGCTTGATGAACTCGAGGATGCGCGTGTAGTGGGTGATGATCAGCACGCCGAGCTCCGGCCCGCGCATGCGGTTCACCGCCTCGGCGACGAACTTGATCGAGTCGATGTCGAGGCCTGAGTCCGTCTCATCGAGGATCGCGATCTCGGGCTTCAGCATCGCCATCTGCAGGATCTCCGCGCGCTTCTTCTCGCCGCCGGAGAACCCGTCGTTGATGTAGCGCGGCAGGAACGAGTCGTCCATGTGGAGAACCTCGAGCTCGTCTTTGAGCATCGCGCGGAACTCCTTGGGGGAGACCATCTTGGACTTGTCCTTTCCGTCGTATCCACGCTTCGCGTTGATCGCCGTGCGCAGGAAGTTGGTCATCGAGATGCCGGGCACGACCACCGGGTACTGCAGCGCGAGGAACATGCCCAGACGCGCTCGCTCGTCTACCTCGAGCTCCAGGATGTTCTGGCCCTTGAAGATGACCTCGCCGCCATCGACCGTGTAGCCGGGGTGGCCCATCAGCGTGTGCGAGAGGGTCGACTTGCCAGACCCGTTGGGGCCCATCACCGCGTGGACCTCGCCCTTGTTGATGGCGAGCGTCACGCCCTTGAGGATCTCCTTGCCATCCACGCTTGCCCGCAGGTCTCGGATCTCGAAATCAGCCAACTCTCCTAGCTCTCCTTCACTTCATATGTGCAGTCGGGCGCGGCCTCTGCCATCCATGTCGAACGGGTCACTTCCGCGCCCAAGAGGCGCTGGTACATCTGCTTCTCGCTCTGGCATGGCAGCCCGGTGCGGGCGGCGACGTCCTGGATTGGGCAATTGCAATGACGGATCGCGAGCGCACCCTCGGGAAGCTCCACCACCTCGGCCATATGACCGTGCTCGGTGGCCAGCTTCGCCAGCTCGCGGACGCGCCCTTCAAAGTCTAGCCCGGCCAAACGCGGGGCATACTCGGCCTCGAGCCGCTCGGCGCGCTTCTCGAAAAAGTGCTTCAGCTGCTCGTCCGAGAGGAACTGCACGAGGTCGCCCGCGAGCTCGCGGTGGCCGTCGGGAAAGTGAGTGCCGGCAGCCGGCGTGAGCTCGTAGAGGTTCTCCGGCCGTCCGCGGCCGTGGGGCAGCGCGTGTCCGGTGGTGGCCAACCCATCGGCCTCCAGGGCCTCCAGGTGGCGCAGGGCGCCCTGCTTGGACACCTCGAGGTGGGCGGCAACCTCGCCGAGGGTCGCCCGCCCGCGGGTCTTCAAGAAGGCGAGGATGCTCTCGCGCCTGGAATCCACGAGATCATCGTACGAGTTTTTCAACACCGAGGTTTAAATAGTCTTCCGGCGATCCCGGCGCGATACTCTCGGCGAAATGCGGCGCCTGTTGGCCGTGCTGGCGGTGGCCTACCTGTCCATGGCGCCCCTCACCGCTCTCGCGGGCGACCTGGCCTGGGAGCGGGGGAAGACCGTCACCGGCGTCTTCGACATCGACGGTCCCCGGACCGACGGATCCATGATCGTCGCCGGCGGAGCCGCGCTGTACCTGATGCAGCGAGATGGCACCATCGTCCCGTTCGCCCGCGGGCCGGGCGGCTATCACGAGGACAAGGGCGCCGAGGCTTACCTCGCGAGCTCGACCGGCGGCACGGTCAGCGCGGCGGGATGCAACTGGGTGCGCGACGAGACGTTCGTGCTTCGCCTCCACGTGCCGATCGGCGTCGAGCGTGTCAGCGCGCTGGGCGACGAGACCGGCTCGTTCGCCAACCTGGCCGGCGTCACCGCCCTGAACGGAATCGCCTTTGACACGACTGGCGATTTCGACCACCGATTGCTGGTGACCGCGCCGTCGAAAGGCAAGACGGTGATCTTCGCGGTGGACTGCAACGGCGGGGTCCGGACGATCACGCGGTCAGCGCCGCGGCTCGAGGGTGGGTTGGCGGTGGCGCCCAGCGGCTTCGGCACATTCGGTGGCGCGCTGATCGGCGCCGACGAGCTGAGCGGCAAGATCTACGCGATCAAGGCGAGTGGCGCGGCGAGCGTGGTCGTCAAGGCAGCGCTTCCTGTCGGGTAGGACATCGGCGTCGAGAGCGTCGGCTTCGTGCCCCCGGGCTTCATGGCACGGGGCGGCACCCTCTATTACGCGGACCGGCTCACCCTCGGCCACCGCGTCACCGGCACCGATTCGGTGCTCAGGCTGCCGTCGGTCCAGCTGGCGTCAGCCGGCGTGAAGGAAGGCGACATGCTCGTGGCCACCGAGGGTGGAGCGGCGTTGATCGCTGTCCGCTGCGCCGTCCAGTGCACCACGATCACGCTGATCGCGAAACCGACCAAGGCGCACGGGGAGGGGCACCTGGCCTTCGCCCTCAACCAGTCGCCGGCCACCCCGAGCCCAAGCCCGGCCGCGCCTGGCGGCGCCACGCAACCAAAGGGCATCCAGCCGGCCGTTCCAGTTGGTGCGGTGCTGGCCGTGGCCATCGCGATTCTGCTTGCGCTGGCAGTCGCTGCGGGCACGCTGCTGCGGCGGCGACGCCGACCCTGACTGCAGACCCGCCTTCCAGCCGGGACCGGCGGCTGCTCCTTGGCGCCCGCGGCCTTCGCGCATTTGGCTTTGGGTTCTCTGCGGTCCTGATCGGGGTATACCTGGAGCGCCGCGGACTTTCCCCGGTGCTCATCGGCCTGACGCTCGGTGTGGGATTGGCTGCCGCATCGCTGTCCGGTCTCGTGACAGCAAGCCTCGCCGCCCGATTTGGACGCCGCCGCGCCTTGTCGATCGCCGGCTTGCTGATGGCGATCACCGGTCTGGACCTGGCGTTCGCAGGCCAACCAGCCTTGCTGGTCGCCTCCGGCTTGACCGGCATGCTCGGTGCCGCCAGCGTCGACCTTGGACCTTTCGCTTCGGTCGAGCAGGCGGTGCTCGCCGAGTCGGTGTCGCCCTCCGCGCGCAACGTGGCGTTCGGCCGCTACTCCCTGACCGGCGGCCTCTTCAATGCCGCGGGCGGGCTGGCGGCTGGACTCGCAGCCGGATCATCGGGCGGCCGCAACTTCTTCCTTCTCTATGCGCTCATCGGGCTGGCAACCGTCGCCCTCCCTTTGTTCATGAGCGTGCGCGTGGAGGCGCCGGGCCGGGCGGTGGCCTTCGGCAAGTTCCGCCCGCTGGCCGGCCTGGCGGCGCTGTTTGCGCTGGATTCCTTTGGTGGGGGCTTCGTGGCGAACGCCGTCATCGCGTACTGGCTGCATGTGCGCTTCGGCGCCGATGTGCAAGCTCTCGGCCCATTGTTCGCCGCGGCCGGTGTTTTGCAGTCGGTGTCGTACGAGGTGTCGGGTCGGCTTGGCGATCGCATCGGGCTTGTCAACACGATGGTGTTCACGCACCTGCCGTCCAACATCCTTCTATTGCTCGTTCCGTTCAGCCCGAGCTTCGAAGTCGCCGCAGTGTTGCTGCTTGCGAGGTTTGCCCTGTCTCAGATGGATGTGCCGGCGCGGCAGGCCTACGTCGTCTCGATCGTTCCCGCCGCTGAGCGCGCCGGCGCGGTCGCGATGACCGGGTCGGTGCGCGGCATCGCCCAGTCGCTCGGACCGGTGCTGGCCGGGCTCGCAATCGGTGGCGCGAGCTTCGGCTTGCCGTTTTTCGCCGGCGGCGGTTTGAAGATCGCTTACGACATCGCGCTCTTTGCCGGATTTCGCAACCGTCGCGCCGCCCACGAGCGCTCCGTATAACGTGGACGTGTGCCCGACGATCTGAGTGCGCTCGAAGGTGACGAGCTGCAGCGACGCGTGGCCGAGGTGCGAGAGCGAATGAGGCCTGTCGAAAAAGATCTCGCGACTCTTCGTGCTGAACGTGACGTGCTGTTGACCGAGGTTCGCCGGCGTGAGCGGATGGCGCACCGGGCTTCGCGAGCCGATGTCAAGACGGCGATGAAAGAAGGGCGATTTCCCACCATCGCCGAGCTGATCGAAGCGGTGGACGCGGGATCGCTGGACGACTACACGTACAACCTCAAGACAGGGGGCGAGGTCCGCCTTGGATTCCCGGGGGCGAAGTCGCAGACGCTCTCCTTGACGGATGGGGTTCAGATCGCGCAAGCCAAGGATTTGGCGGAGGTCGCCCGGCTGTATACGGCGGGCTGGGAGATCGGCAGCCCGGGCCGCCCAGGCGTGAGAGTCCACTTTCCCGGCACTCGCCAGGAGCGCCTCGCACCTTCTGACGAGGTATACGCACGGCCGCGGCAGATGGAAAGTCCTGCGTAACCCCCCAGGGAGTCTCGGCGTTGGTGTCAGCAGGAAACGTAGAATCTACGGGCCCCCCAACCATGTCTAGAGACATTCCCGAAACAATCAAAACCAAGGGCGGCCACAGGCCCCGGGCCAGGATCCACGCGAACTGGTCCCCGATCGGCCAGCGGCTGCGGCGCAACGCGATCCTGCGCATCGTGGGCGTTGTGCTGGCCCTGTTCCTCGTGGTCGGGCTCGCGGCCGACGCGTACGCGCAGTCGTTCTTTGACAGCCTCCCCTCGATCCAGGGCCTTGACAGCGCCGTCTTCTCAGGCGACACGGTGATCACCGACAAGAGAGGTGTCATCCTCGCCGACGTCGGCGATCAGGGAAACCACCGGCTCGCGGTCAAGCTCAAGGACATCAACCCCATGGTCATCAAGGCGACCGTCGCCATCGAGGACAAGGGCTTCTACAGCAACCCCGGGTTCGACATCTCGGCCATCGTCCGAGCCACCTACGACAACCTCAAGGCGGGCCACATTGTGAGCGGCGCCAGCACCATCACGCAGCAGCTGGCGAAGCAGCAGTTCCTCACGCCTGACCAGTCGATCACACGCAAGTTGAAGGAGCTCGCGCTCGCGTACGAGCTGAGCCAGTCGTACACGAAGGACCAGATCATGGAGCTCTACCTCAACAAGAGCTTCTACGGCTCGCAGTCCTATGGCATCGAAGCCGCTGCCGAGGGTTACTTCCACATCCACGCGTCACAGCTGGACCTCGCGCAGTCGGCAGTGCTTGCCGGCCTGCCGCAGGCCCCGACCGAGTGGAACCCCGTGCTGCACCCCGACGCCGCGAAGCTGCGCCAGACCGAGGTGCTGAATGCGATGGTCCGCTCCGGCTTCATCACGCAGTCGGACATGGACACGGCGCTGGCCGAGAAGCTCGTCTACCACGCGCCGATCAACAGCTTCAAGGCGCCCCACTTCGTGGACTTCGTCCTGCAGGAGCTGCGGCAGCTCGGGTTCCAGCCCGGCGTCCAGCAGCTCTACGTCAAGACGACGCTGGATTACAAGATGCAGCTGAAAGGCGAGGCGGTGGTCCGGGCGAACCTCGCGGCGAACGAATGGCGCGACACTTCGGGCCAGCTTTCATCAGGCCTCATCGCCGAGGACCCGAAGACGGGAGAGATCCTGGTCATGGTCGGCTCGCCCAACTACAACGCGAAAGCAGGCCAGATCAACTACACGACCATCCCCCGCAACATGGGGTCGTCGATGAAGCCGTACACGTATGGCGCCGTCATCAACGCCCGCGCCGCGACGGTCGACACCCCGGTTTACGACGGACCGAGCCCGCTCGTCTACAAGGACGCGTACAGCACGACCCTGTTTTACAACTACGACCACCGCACCCACGGCGTGCTGCCGTTGAAGAAGGCGATGGGCAACTCGTTGAACATTGCCGCGGTCAAGGTCGAGCTGTCCATCGGCGTGCCGGCCGTGCTCACCTATATGCGCAACCTCGGCGTGCTGCCGCGGTACATCCCGCCAAAAGGTGGGTACCAGACCAATGCTCCCCCGCCCGTCTACGGCCCGAGCCTGACGCTGGGTGGCTATCCCATCACCCTGCTGGAGCACGTGAACGGGATCGCGACCTACGCCGACATGGGCGTGTACCACACTCCTGAGGCGATCCTGACGGTGACCGACTCGCACGGCCAGGTGCTTTACGCGACGCACCCGAACCAGCGCGCCCGCGCCGCGCTCGACCCGGGCGTGGCGTACATCATGGGTCAGATCATGTCCGACGATCAGAACCGCTGCATGATCTTCGGCTGCAACAGCGCGCTGCACTGGTCGAACCGCCAGGTCGCCGCCAAGACCGGCACCACCGACAACTTCAAGGACGCAGTGACCGTCGCCTTCACCCCCGACATCGCCGCCGCCATCTGGGTCGGCGACATCCTGAACAACAACTACACGATGGTGCAGGGCTCGGACGGCGTGTTCGTCGCCTCGCCCGGGATGCACACCTTCATCGACCAGGCGCTGGCGGGCGTAGCGGGCAACCGGTGGTTCACCAAGCCCGCCGATGTGGTCGGCGGCCCCGGCAACAGCTGGTTCCTGAGCGACACCCGCAGCATCGCCAAGCTTCCCGGCGACAGCGGGCCGAAGCCCACCCCCAAGCCGGTCCCCTTCGTCGTGCCGCCCGACCCTGGCACCGGTCCGGTGGTGGCGAACCCGCCGGCTTCGCCCAATCCGACGCCTTCGCCCACTTCGGGGTGCATACCGCCGCCCGGCTGCAAGCCGTGAGCCAGAGCACGTCCTGAACCTCGGGGCTCTGCTCAGAGCCCGACCGTCGCAGCGAATTGGTTCGATCGATCGCCAGTAGACTTGGTTCAGATGGCCACCAATCCGCTCTCTGTCGTGACGGAGCAGCTGCCCAAGAGCCAGGTCGGCATGACGATCGAGGTACCGGCCGAAACCGTCGACGCGACTTACGACCGCGTTCTGAACCGCCTGACCTCAAAGGCTCGGATCGAAGGTTTCCGGCCCGGCCGCGCCCCCCGCTCGCTCGTGGAGGCTCGTCTCGGTCCCGCCGTGGTCCGTGAGGAGGTCGTCGAGCTGCTGGTGCCGGAGATTGTCAGGCAAGCGCTGCAAGAGCGCTCGATCGACCCGATCGAAAGCCCCGACGTCGAGGTGCTGGAGCTGGAGCGCGGCCGGCCGGCGCGGTTCAAGGCCACGATCAGCGTGATGCCCGAGGTGACTCTGGGCGAGGTTCCGACGCTGGAAGAGCCGATCGAGCCGATCCAGATCACTGACGAGATGGTGGATCGCAGGCTCGAGGACGTCCGCCAGCCGCTCGCGGAGATAACGCCGGTGGAGCGTGAGGCGCGTCTCGGCGACATCGTGGTCATCGACGTCGAGGTGGACGTCGACGGCAAGGTCGTCGATTCGGAGACGCGCAAGGCCATGGAGGCCGAGCTGAAAGAAGGCGTGCTGCTGCCCGAGCTTCTCGAGGCGATTCCCGGAGCCAATGTCGGTGAGACGCGATCGGCGCTGGTGAAGTTTCCCGAGGACTACAGCGAGCCCGAGCTTGCCGGCAAGGACGCGACGATCAAGGTCACCGTCCAGGGCGTCAAGGAAAAGGTGCTGCCCCCCCTTGACGACGCCATGGCCAAGCAGCTGAGCAACGGCGAGCACGAGACTGTCGACTCTTTTCGCATATCGACGCGTGCCGCCCTCGAGGCCTCGGCGAAAGAGATGGCGAAGCTCGACCGCGAGCAAGCCCTCGTCAAGGGCCTCGTCGAGTCGTCGAGCGTCGACGTGCCGACCGCGCTGGTCGACCGCGAGCTGACCAGTCAGCTCGAATCGATGGAGCGAACGTTGAACCGCCAGGGACTGAAGCTCGAGCGCTACTTCGAGTACATGGGCAAGAACATCAACCAGTGGGTCGAGGAGGAGCGGCCGGCCGCCGAGCAGCGGCTGAAGGTCGACCTCGTGCTGGGCGAGTATGCGAAGCGCCAGGACCTCGAGCCTTCCGACGAAGACGTGATGGCCTTCCTCGAAGAGCAGGCGGGGGAGGACGAGGAGCTGAAGGGCCAAGTCGAGGAGCTGAAGCGGAGCGAAAGCGCCCGGAGGTACTTCGCCTCCAGGCTCAGGCGACGTCGTGTATTGGATCGTATAGCCGCGGCAGCTCCGCCCTCCGCCTAAGGCACCCTGGATCCAACTTGACGGAAGTAGGGGGAGGCGTGTCTAGAATGACGTTGTGCACGACATGACCCGGATGCAACGCCCTGAGAGCTACCTGGTGCCGATGGTGGTCGAGAACACGGGGCGCGGCGAGCGCGCCTTCGACATCTACTCCCGACTGCTGAAGGACCGCATCGTTTTCATCGGCACGCCGATCGACGACCAGGTAGCCAACCTGGTGGTGGCGCAGCTCCTGTTCCTGCAGTCCGAAGACCCAGACAAAGAGATCTCGCTGTACATCAACAGCCCGGGCGGTCAGGTGACCGCGGGGCTGGCGATCTACGACACGATGCAGTACATCCGGCCGCCGGTGTCGACGATCTGTATCGGCATGGCCTACTCGATGGCCGCAGTGCTGCTGGCCGGGGGCGCGCACGGCATGCGCTACGCGCTGCCTCACGCGAACATCCTCATCCACCAGCCCTGGGGCGGGATGCAGGGCCAGGCGACCGACATCCAGATCCACGCCAAGGAGATCCTGCGCACTCGCGAGCAGCTGAACCAGATCCTGGCGCGGCACACGGGTCAGAAGATCGAGAAGGTGACGCTCGACACGGAGCGGGACTACTTCCTGACCTCCGAGGCGGCCAAGGAGTACGGGCTGATCGACGACATCATCCTCACTCCGGTCAAGCCACTGGACGTGGCGCGCGAGGCCGCCAGCGCCAAAGAGAAAGAAAAAGAAAAGGTGGTCGCAGCCTCTTAGCCATGATCTTCCGACGACGGGGGAAGAGCGGCGAGGTCAAGAGGCACAAGCCAAAGTGCTCGTTCTGCGGAAAGGTGCAGGGTGAGCTCGGCGTGAGGCTCGTTGCAGGTTCAGGCGTTTTCATCTGCAGTGAGTGCATAAGCGTTGCGAATGAAATGCTGTGGGGGCATAATCCCCCGGCAGCACCGGCCTCGTCTTGAACACAGCCCGAACACCGCGATGAGGAATCAATGAACGAACGAGAGGATCGACGCCGGTACACGCGCTGCTCGTTCTGCGGCAAGGGGCAGGACCAGGTGCGCAAGCTGGTGGCCGGCCCTGGCGTCTTCATTTGCGACCAGTGCATCGACCTGTGCCAGGAGGTCCTCGAGGACGACAATCGATCCGCAGGCACCAAGAAGCAGAAGACAGGCTTCATCCCGAATCCCAAGACCATCTGCGCGGCGCTCGACCAGTACGTGATCGGTCAGGACCGCGCCAAGAAGGTGCTCTCGGTCCAGGTTTACAACCACTACAAGCGGATCTCCGCCTCGAAGTCGGTGGGCGATGTGGAGCTGACGAAGTCAAACGTCCTGCTCGTAGGCCCAACCGGTTGCGGCAAGACCTACCTCGCGCAGACGCTCGCCAAGATCCTGGACGTGCCGTTCGCCATCGCAGACGCGACCAGCCTCACAGAGGCCGGCTACGTCGGGGAGGACGTGGAGAACATCCTTCTGCGGCTGATCCAGGCGGCGGACTTCGACATCAGCCGCGCGGAGCGCGGGATCATCTACATCGACGAGATCGACAAGATCGCGCGCAAGTCGGACAACCCGTCGATCACGCGCGACGTGTCCGGCGAGGGCGTGCAGCAGGCGCTGCTGAAGATCCTCGAGGGCACGGTTGCCAACGTTCCGCCGCAGGGCGGGCGCAAGCACCCGCACCAGGATTTCATCCAGATCAACACGACCAACATCCTCTTCGTCTGCGGCGGCGCCTTCGATGGACTTGAGAAGGTGGTCGAGCAGCGCATCGGGCGCCGGGCGATCGGGTTCGGATCGCCGCACCACAAGATCGAGCGCAAGGCGGCGTCCGAGACGCTCAAGCACATGCAGCCGCAGGACCTGCTGAAGTACGGGTTCATCCCCGAGTTCATCGGGCGTTTGCCGATCATCGTCACGCTGCACCACCTGGATCAGCAGGACATCGTGCGCATCCTCACGGAGCCGAAGAACGCGCTTGTGAAGCAGTACCAGAAGTTCTTCTCTCTGGACAACGTCGAGCTGGTGTTTCAGAAGGGGTCGCTCGATGCGATCGCGGAGCTGGCCCTCGTTCGAGGCACCGGTGCGCGCGCTCTGAAGTCGATCATCGAGGAGGCGCTGCTCAACTCGATGTTCGAGATTCCGTCTCGCCCAGACATCAAGCGGTGCCTGATCTCGGAGCGGTCGATCCGCGAGGCTCTGGAGCCGGAGTTCGAGCTGGGCGAAGAGGGCGAGAGCCCGGCGCGCCTGGTCGGAGAGTCGGCCTAACCCCTACTCGAACTTTACTTTGCGCGCCTTGGCCCTCTCGGCCTCGATGTGCTTAGGGTCGCCGGCCTGGCTGCGAATACGCGCGTCTCGCTCCGCCTCGAACCGCTGCGTCTCTTCGTTCGCGTAGCTCACTGCATCCTGGGTGAAAGCCTTGCAGCGATCGACGAAGCCGTCCACGTCGACGCCGCGAAAAACGATGGTCTTGTCGGCGAAATGCGAAAAGGCGTCTTTCTTAACCGCGGCGCTGCCTGTGGTGGCGGGCCGGCCCCAGTAGTCCCGAAACGCCTCCATCCACTGGTCTGGCGGAGTGTCGCTGAGCTTCACCAGCACGTGCCCGTTTTCATCGACGTCCAGGCCCTCGGCCCTGATTGAGGTGGTCATGGTGCCAACCATCGCACGTTCCGCCGCCCCGAGTATTCTTCGGCCGTGCAGGACCTCCGCGGCAAGACCGTGCTGCTCACCGGCGCATCGACCGGTCTCGGCCCGCATATCGCCAGGAGGCTGCACCAGGCCGGCGCCAAGTTTGTCCTCTCGGCGCGTAACGAGCCCGCACTGACCAAGCTCGCGAAGGAGATTGGCGAGTCGCGCGTCGTCGTGGCGGACCTATCGAAGACCGGCGAACCGGAGCGCCTCGCGAGGGAGGCGGGCGATGTGGACGTCCTGGTCTCCAACGCAGGCGTCCCGATCAGCGGGCGGCTGGCGGAGCTGGCGGTGGACGAGATCGACCGCGCGATTGCCGTCAACCTGAGAGCGGGCATCATCCTGGCTCATGCGCTCGCGCCGGCGATGGTCAGGCGCCGTCAGGGCCACATGGTCTTCATGTCCTCTGTGGCGGGCAAGGTTCCAGCGGCCGGCGCGAGCATCTACAACGCGACGAAGTTCGGCATCCGCGGCTTCGGCCTCGCGATGCGCGAGGAGCTGTGGGGGACCGGTGTCGGCGTCTCAGTGATCTGCCCGACCTTCGTCAACGAGTCGGGCATGTGGGCGGAGACCGGGCTCAAGGCGCACCCGATGGCGGGCGAGGTATCACCGGCCCAGGTGGCCGAGGCGGTGTGGAGCGCCATCATCAAGAACCGCGGCGACGTCGACGTGGTGCCGGTTCAGCTCAAAGCCAGCTTGAAGTTCGTCGCAGTCGCGCCTGCACTGGCCGCCTCCGTCGCTCGCTCCATGGGCGCCGCCAAGGTCAGCGATGAGCTGGGCGAGCGGCAGAAGCACAAACGGTAGACTTTCAACCACGATGAGCCGAGTCGAGCTCGTATCCGTACCCTCGCCGGCACGTTCGCGCTAGCGATCCTCCGCCGGCGAATCCAGACCCCGCCTCAGCACCTACGAACACGCCTATGAGCAAGACACCAAGTTCCATGGCACCCGCCTTCGATCCACAGGCCATCGAGGCCGGGTGGTACGCGCGCTGGGAGAGGGAAGGCCTGTTCATCGCCGACGCCAAGAGCAAGAAGCCCAAGTACACGATCTGCCTGCCGCCGCCCAACATCACCGGCGAGCTGCACATGGGCCACGCGCTCAACCACACGCTGCAGGACATATGCGCCCGCTACCGGCGCATGGCCGGCTACGAGGTGCTGTTCCTGCCGGGTATGGACCACGCCGCGATCGCCACGCAGAACGTGATCGAGAAGCAGCTCGCCAAAGAAGGGATGACGAAGGAGGAGCTCGGGCGTGAGGCTTTCGAGTCGCGAGTCAACGAGTGGTACGCCGAGGTCGGGGACACGATCGTCAGCCAGGACCGCATCCTCGGCGCATCGCTCGACTGGTCCAGGCTCCGCTTCACCATGGACCCGCGCTACGTGCGCGCCGTGATGACGGCTTTCGTTGCGTTCTACGAGAAGGGCTGGATCTATCGTGCGCCGCGAATCGTCAACTGGTGTCCGCACGACCGCTCCGCCATCTCAGACCTCGAGGTCAAGTGGCAGGAGCACCACGACACCCTCTTCTACATCCGCTATCCGATCGATGGCGGGGGCGACGTGACGATCGCCACGGTGCGGCCCGAGACGATGCTGGCCGACACTGGCGTCGCCGTCAATCCGACCGACGACCGCTACAAGCACCTGATCGGCAAGACGGTGACTCTGCCTCTCGTTGGCCGCAAGCTGCCAATCGTCGGCGATGATGCGGTCCAAAAGGAATTCGGGACGGGCGCGCTCAAGGTCACGCCCGGCCACGACCCGATGGACTACGAGATCGGCCAGCGGCATTCGCTCGAGGTCGTCAACGGCATGCACCTCGACGGCAGCATGGATGTCCCCGGGCTCCCTTACGACGGCCTGCCCGCACTGGAAGCGCGCCGGCGCGTGGTCGCCGACTTGAAGGCGCAGGGCTTGCTCGTGAAGGAGGAGCCGTACACGCACGAGGTCGGGCATTGCGATCGGTGCGACGCTGTGATCGAGCCTCTGATCAGCGAGCAGTGGTGGCTGCGAATGGAGGTCATGCGCGACAAGGCGCTGGAGGCGTCCGC
>DATARC010000074.1:0-7004 GCA_036264335.1 Candidatus Dormiibacterota bacterium | reverse complement strand
GCGGCCGAGCCGATGGGCCACATCGACTCGCTGACCGTGATGAGCGCGGATGGCGCATCCGACATCGTCAAGAACGCGACCCGGGCCATGATCGAATCGACCACCGCGATCAAGGGACTGACGGGGCTCGACGTCCCCAGCCTGATCGGCGGCGCGATGGGTCGCGGCTTCGGCGAGCGTCTGCGCACCGGTGACGGCGATGGTGGCAGCGACTCAGGGAGTGCCGCAGACCGGATCAGCGAGATCGCGGGCGAGGGCCTTTCGACTTTGAAGGCAGCGCGAGCCGAGGCGGCCGCCAAGGCCGCGGAAGCCGAGAAGGAAGCGGAGGCCGCGGCTCACGAAGCCGAGGCGAAGGCGGCAGCCGCCAAGCAGAAGGCAGACGAGGAGGCGGCCAAGGCGCAGGCGGTCGCCGGCGCGCTGAAGACGGCAGGTGCGGCCAAGGTGGCCACGGAGGCTGCGAAGGTCACCAGCTCGCAGCCGTGGGGGACCGTCTCCCAGGTCAAGGCCGACGCGATGCAGGGCGTGGGCCCGGCAGCGGGCAACGTCGAGCAGTGGGCGCAGTGGATGGCCGCGCAGCTGGCGCAGGTGCCGCAGATCCAGGTTTACGGTGCGCTTCGGCTCGCTGACCTGGTCGACAAAGGACCGGCCCCGGCGCGGGCGGTCTGGCAGACCGCTCAGGCCGTGCTCGGTAAGGACTATGGGTCCGTCACCGTGGGCGACCTGCTCACGCGTTTCCGCCACCAGGGCTGACCCGTTATAAGCAGAAGAAGCCCGGAGACGCGAGCTGCCGTTAAAAGTGGGAAGCCCGTTTGAGCGAGCTTGCCGTTAAAAGCGGGAAGCCCGCTTGCGCGAGCTTCCCAAGGCTGGGGTGGGGGCGTGGAGTCGAATTCAGTGGCCGCTTTACCGGCGGACGATATGGTAGCACGAAGGTCCGCCGTCCACAAGATATAGACACCTGGGGACAAATCCGTTGAAAACTCCGATTCCGATCGACATGGAGCCGATGCTCTCCGCGCCTTCCGAGACCGGGATTCCGAAGGGGGAGCGGTGGGAGTACGAGCCCAAATGGGACGGCTTTCGCACCCTTGTCTATCGCGACGGCGAGGACGTGGCGCTGATCAGCCGCGGCGCGCGGCCGATGACCCGCTACTTTCCGGAGGTCCTGCCGGCCTTTCGGTCGCTGGGACCGAGCCGGCTGGTTCTCGATGGCGAGCTGATCGTGATTGGGAAGGGAGGGCTCGATTTTGGCGCTCTGCAGCAGCGCATCCATCCCGCCGAATCGCGCGTGCGCATGCTGAGCGCCGCCACCCCGGCGTGGTATGTCGCTTTCGACCTGCTCGCGGAAGGCGACGAGGATCTGCGTGCGCTGCCGCTGGCCGACCGGCGCAAGCGTCTCGAAAAGCTGCTCAAGGGTGCGAAGCCGCCAATCTTTCTGACTCCATACACGCGAGACTCCAAGACGGCCGAGAAATGGTTCGAGCAGTTCGAGGGCGCCGGCCTGGATGGCGTGATCGCGAAGTCGTGGGATGGAGCCTACGTTCCGGGCAAGCGCAACTGGGTGAAGATCAAGCACCAGCGCACTGCCGATTGCGTCGTCATCGGCTGGCGAAAGTCAAACGACGGCCAGTCGCTGGGTTCACTTCTGCTCGGCCTCTACGACCGCAAGGGAACGATGCATTACGTGGGGCACACATCCTCCTTCAGCGCCGCCGAAAGGAAGGAGCTCATCGTCAAGCTCAAACCGCTCACCACCGAGCCGCCCAAAGAATTCGCCGATGCGGAGGGCCGGATGCCGGGCGGCGTCAGTCGATGGTCGCGCGGCAAGGAGGCCGAATGGGTGACGGTTCGACCGGAGCTCGTGTGCGAGGTTGCCTACGACAAGCTTGAAGCGGGAGAGCGTTTCCGCCACGCCACGCGATTCCTCAGGTGGCGCACCGACAAGGCACCGCGGAAGTGCGGCTTCGACCAGATCGAGTCAGCTGTTGAGTTCGACGTGCGGGGGATCTTCGGCAGCAAGTAGGAGCGGCCTCGCACCGGCCCCGCCAGGTCCGTAGTACTTCATCGCCGCGTGGCCGAGGCCGGTCACAGCGAGCCAGTCAAAGCCGGCGCCCGCTGCAACACCGACACCAAGCGGCACTATCCGCGCCGCCACCTTCGCCGCTCCGGTGCTCGCAAAACGAGAAACGATGCGGCCGATGATCCTGCCGCTGCCATGGGACACCAGGATCCCGGGCAGCCGGCGCACCGCGGCGAGGCCGATCCGCTCGCCACCCGCCACCAGGACATCCTCTCGAAGCTTCACGGCGCCACTCGTTAGGCCAACCACGAGCAGCGCCTCCAGCACTCGATCGTCGGAGCTGCCGAGCTCGTGGCCGTAGATGATGGCGATCGCCAGCACCAGCTCGATCTCCTGCTCCAGTGCGTACAGAGCCTGGCTGGTCAGGGTGCCCACCGCGAGCATCGTGCCGAGCCCAGGCGCAATCGCCACCGCGCCGCTGACCGCGCCGGTGGCCGCGACTCGCCTTCGGGTGGAACGGATCAGCCGCCGCGCCAGTTGGTCACTTGTAAGGTGCGGATTGGCTTCCTGCAACAGCCGGACCCTCGAGCGGATCGCGGGCTCACGGCTGCTCACGGCTCGAGAGAGTGAATGAATGACCATGCGCAGCTGTGGCGGCAGCTTGTCGAGGTCCATCCAGGAACAGGTTACCGGGCAGGGCGTCAGGCGTCCCAGGTGCGATCAAGTCGCACGATCCAGGGGGCGAGTTGAATACCTACTTGCGACTTTGTCGCGATAAGCGCTAGGCTCCCGGTATGGCCTCGATGACGGCGCTCTTCCGGCAGTCGTTCGATCGCGGCGAGCGTGGCCGGCTGGCCGCATTCTTCGGCGGGGTCGGGCTGCTCCATCTTTCGGGATGGGGCCTCTTGCTGTTCTACGGCGCCGGTCACCCGACGATCCTGGCGCTGGGCGGTCTTGCCTACACATTCGGTCTGCGTCACGCATTCGATGCCGACCACATCGCGGCCATTGACAACACCACCCGAAAGCTGCTGCAGGACGGGCGCAAGCCGGTCGGCGTCGGCTTCTTCTTCTCGCTAGGCCATTCGTCAGTGGTCTTCCTGATCGCGGCGGCGCTGGGTCTTGCCGTCAAGTGGATCGTCGAAGGCGTCTCGGGCAATGGGGGAGAGCTGCGGATCGCCGGGGGGCTTGTGGCCGGTCTCGTCTCGGGCGGGTTCCTGGTGGCGATCGGAATCATGAACCTCGTGATCCTGATGGACGTCGTTCGGGTGTACCGCCGGATGAAGAGCGGCGAATACGACACCTCGTCGTTGGAGCACGAGCTCACGGCGGGCGGCTTTATGACCCGGATCTTCGGTCGCCTGTTTCGGATCATCAAACACAGCTGGCAGATGTACCCCATCGGATTTCTTTTCGGTCTTGGCTTCGACACCGCATCCGAGATCGCGCTGCTCGCGGTTTCGGCGGGTGCGGCCGCGAACGGCATTCCGTTTGGCGCGGTGATCGCCCTGCCGCTGATCTTCGCGGCCGGCATGTCGCTCATGGACACAGCCGACGGCGCGTTCATGGCCAAGGCTTACTCGTGGGCGTTCGCGAGCCCAGTCCGAAAGGTCTTCTACAACCTCATGATGACGAGCCTGTCGGTGTTCGTTGCGCTCTTCGTCGGGGTGGTCGAGCTGCTGCAGGTTCTCATCCATGCGCTCAACCTGAAGGGCGGCGTCTTCAGCGCGATCGCCGGCTTCGACCTCATCGGCAGGGCCGGGTTCTTCATCGTGGCCGCGTTCGTGCTGGCGTGGGCCGGGGCGCTGTTCATCTACAAAGCGCGACGCATCGACGAGCGGTGGGCGGCCTTAGTGGATGAGGTCGCCTAGCTCGTAGACCCGGATCGCGGTGCCGCCCATCACCGCGTCTCGTTCCGCGGCATCGAGATCTCGGATCGCGAATCTCAGCGCATCGACCACATTGGCGTAGGGCGCTGCGACGAGGCAGACCGGCCAGTCTGAGCCGAACAAGCACCGCTCCGGTCCGAACCATGCCAGGGCTCGGCGCACGTACGGTTCGAGGTCGGATGGAGTCCATGCCGTCCAGGACGCCTCGGTGACCATCCCGGACAGCTTGCAGCTGACGTTCGGGCATTCGCCGAACGGCGCCATGGCGCGCTCCCACTCCGCGTCTACTGGTCCCGCGGCGATCCGGGGCTTGGCGATGTGGTCGACGACGAACCGCGCGTCGGGGAAGCGGCGCACCACCTCCAGGGCAGCCGGCAGCTCGCGGGTGCGCACCAGCAGGTCGTAAACGAGCCCTGCCCCGCCAACCGCCTCGATTCCTCGTGCGACCTCCTTTCTGAGGAGCCATCCTGCGTCCGGCTCGTCGTGCACCTGGTGGCGCACACCGACCAGGTGCCGCCCACCCGGCCCGGCGCGAAGCTCGGCAATGGTGCCGGCGACGTCGGGATCGGTGAGGTCGACCCAGCCCACGACGCCGGCCACGAAACTGCTGCCCGCTGCGGTGGCGAGGAACTCGCGCGTCTCCGCCAGGCTCGGCAGGGTCTGGACGACGATTGTCTTTTCGACCTGGCTTTCCATCAACAGCGGTTCCAGGTCGTGCGGGCTGAACGGCCTCCGGATCGGATCGAGCTCGCGCGCCATCCAGTAGTAATCGCGCCGGCTCGGATCCCAGAAGTGGTGGTGGGCGTCGACCACCCTCGTCATGGCGTCGGCGCGTCGTCCCGGAGCAAGCCCTTGGCCTTGAGGTCCCGCCACAGCTCAGCGGGGATGTCCGCCTCGAACATGGCCAGGCTCTCATCGAGCTGCTCCACCGATCGGCACCCGACCACGACGCAGCTCACCGCTGGATGGCCCAGCGGGAACTGCAACGCGGCCGCTTTCAACGGCACGCCATGGCTGTCGCAGACGGACCTGATCTTGCGCGCGCGGTCAAGCAGTGGAGCCGGCGCGGCCGTGTAGTTGTAACGGGCGCCGGCCTTGGGGTCAGCGAGGATCCCGCTGTTGTAGACGCCTGCAGCAATGATCCCGATGCCCTGCTCGACGCAGATGGGCAGCAGCTCGTCGAGCGCGACCTGGTCCAGCAGCGTGTAGCGGCCTGCGAGCAGCAAGCAGTCGAACCTGCCTTCGCGTGCAAAGCGGGAGAGCATCTCGGCCTGGTTCATGCCGGCTCCGACGGCCCGAATCACACCTTCCGACCGTAGATGGTCGAGCGCCCTGTAGGCGCCGCGAATCGCGTCGTCGTAGTGGGCGTCGGGGTCGTGGATGTGCAGGATGTCGATGCGGTCGAGCTGCAGGCGCTCCATGCTCTCGTCGACCGAACGCATGACCCCGTCGTAGCTGAAGTCGAACACCGGGTTGACCGGCGGCGTGCCCTTGAAATTCTGCACTGGTTCGGGCGCGGCATCCGCGCGTAGCAGACGGCCGACCTTGGTTGCGAGAACGAACTCGTCGCGCGGTTCGTCGTGCAGAGCCTTGCCGACTCGCATCTCCGCGAGCCCGGAGCCGTAGAGAGGCGCGGTGTCGAAATGCCTGATCCCCGCATCCCATGCGCGCGAGATCACTGCAAGTCCCTTAGCCTCAGGCACGGCTTCGTACAGCCCGGCAAGGGGGGCTGTGCCGAGGCCAAAGCGCGTCACCTCGAGGGCGGTCCGGCCCAGCCGAGTGCGGTCGGCTGCGTTCACGAGCTCACAGCTCGAAGATCACCGGCATGCGGTCGCTGCCCTTGCCGCTGAAGTCGGTTGCCGCCGCCATCATCGGCGCCATCTCGGCCTGCCACCTGAGGTTGACCGGGTCGTTTGCCAGGTCGGCGATGGCGCGATCGAAGTCAGCGCACTCGATGTAGTGGAACAGGTCCAGGCCGTCACGAAAGATGACGTACCTGGTGACCCCGACGCGGCGATTTGCCGCAAGCACCTCCGGCCACACGTGGCGGTGATACTCCTCGTACCGTGCCTCGGATCCCGGCTTCAGCCGCGTGTGCAGACCAACCTTCACGATGAGGCGCTCAATTGGCAGGCACGCCGCTTTCGCTGCTCGCAAGCTGCGAGCGCAGCCAACGCTCGCCGCTGGCGATGTGTGCGGTCGCCGCGGCCCGTGCAAGCTCTGGGTCCCCACTCACGATCGCCTCGTAGATTCGTCGATGCTCGTCGCGCGTCTCGTCGAGCGCGTGGTCGGCACGCCGGCCGTGCCACAGGCGGACTCTCATCGTCCGTGTCGAAAGGCTCGCCAGCAGCGATGTCAGAACCGCGTTGCCCGTGGCTCGCGCGATGACTGCATGAAATGCCACGTCGGCCTCGACCAGGTCCTCAACGCTGTCGGCGGCGCCCATGCTTTCAAGCTTTTGACGCAGGTCGGTCTTGCCTGCCTCGTCGATGCGTGCGGCGGCGAGGGCGGCAGCGGCCGCTTCTAGGATTCGCCGCACCTCATACAGCTCGACCTCGGTGTCTCCGAGCAGCAGGTGACTGATGAAGCCTGTGCTTTCGAGCAGCAGTCCCGGCTCGAGGCTGCTGACATACGTGCCATCACCCTGGCGCACCTCCAGCACGCGGAGCTGCGACAGCGCACGCACCGCTTCGCGTAGAGAGTTGCGAGAAAGGCCAAGCTGAGCGGCGAGCTCGCTCTCCTTTGGTAGGCGGTCGCCCGGCGCCCAGCTGCCGGAGACGATGAGCTCCCGGATCTTGTCGATGGCGCCGTCCGTAACGCTTGGGGCGCGACCCGCTCGGCGCTTCGTTGAGATCCCTGCCACTTCCCGAGGATTGTGCGGCATCCCCGCGTTTCTGCCAAGAGGTCGGACCTTCATCGCCAGATGAGGCAGACGCGAGCCGGACGTAAGCGCCACATATTGACAAACATCGGAGCTTTAGCATATAACTCGGCCCGGGGATGCCGACAAGGATTCTGCGGGTCACGGCTCGGGACGTTCGGTTTCCGACCTCGAAGACCCTGGACGGGTCCGACGCCATGAACCACGACCCCGATTA
>DATARC010000064.1:0-4045 GCA_036264335.1 Candidatus Dormiibacterota bacterium | reverse complement strand
CGTTGCGATCGTGCTGCTCGTCCCGTGGAAGGGCCTGATCGCTCGCCGCGGCCTCCGCCGGCCGCGCCCACTCCGGTGGGCGTCGCTGGTGCTGGCGCTGGGCGTGGTCGTCTCGCTCGTTTTCGGCTTCGTTCACAGCCTAGGACGGCCCGAGATCGGCTACCTCACCGCGCTCGACTTCCACATCGGCGCTGCGATCTGCGTGGTGCCGTTCGTCGTGTGGCACGCCCTTGCCCGGCCGGCCAGGCTACGCCGCGCCGACTTGAGCCGGCGGAACTTCTTGAAGGGCGCAGCACTCGTATCGGCCTCGGTCTTCGGGGTGGCGGTGTTACCCACGGCGAAACGCGCGCCGACCGGTTCTTACCATGCGGCGTATGCAGTTCCGACGCAATGGATGTTCGACAGCGCGCCGGTGGTCGATGTCGCCGGATGGCGCCTCGACGCCGGCGGCAGAACCTGGACATACCAAGACCTCGTGCAGTTCGATGATCGGGTCACCGCAGTGCTCGACTGCACCGGCGGCTGGTATTCGGAGCAGGAGTGGAGCGGCGTCTGGCTGAACCGCATGCTGCCGGCAGGGTTGGACGGTGTCTCGAGCATCTCCGTGCGGTCGGTGACCGGCTACGGCCGACGGTTTGACATCGGCGAGGCGCCGGGGTTGCTGCTGGCGACCCGACTCGACGCCGCGACGCTGGAGATCGGCAATGGGTTTCCAGTCCGGCTTGTCGCGCCGCGGCGGCGTGGCTTTGAGTGGGTCAAATGGGTCGTCTCAATTGAGACCGACGTGCGCCGGGTTGGTGGCAACCGCCGTTCCCATTACAGTGAGCGCGAATTTGCGGCGTCGCAGGCCGGTAACGCCGACCGGCTTCGCCTGACGGCAGTGCATAGTATTCGCCGTGCCGGGACTGTTTGAGGAGGCGAAGCAGCCAGTTCGAGGCGCGCTTGGGGGGAAGGTCGCGGTCGTCGCGGGTGGCGGCAGCGGTGTCGGCAAGGCAATCGCCAAGGCGCTGGCACGCCAGGGCGCAAACCTGGTGGTCGCGGACTTCGACACGCCTCGAATGGAGAAGACCGTCGAGGAAGTGCTCAAGCTGGGCACCTGCGACTCGGCGATCGCGCTGTCGACCGACATTCGCAGCGACGCCTCTGTGCGCGCCCTCGTCCGTGACTCAATCAAAGCGATGGGCAGGGTCGACATCGTGGTCAACGCCGCGGGCGTCCTTCTGCAGGGCAAGCTGGACAAGATATCCACGCACGACTGGACCTGGATGCTGGAGACCAACCTCCTGGGACCGGTGCGGACAGTCACCAACTTCCTGCCGCACATGACGGAGCGCGGGTCCGGCCATCTAGTTAACGCCGTCTCGTTCGGGGGGCTGTTGCCGGGAGACCCGATGACGATCCCGTACGACAGCGGGCACGCGGCACTTGCCGCTTTCACCGAAGGCCTGGCGCGCCAGCTCAAGGGCACTGGGGTTTTCGTGTCCCTTTACTGTCCCGGCTCGAAGAGTCAGCGCATCGGGCAGAACACACGCTCCCGCGGCATCGGCCGCTGGTTGAGCCCAGCCGACCAGCCGGAGGATGGATCGCGCCTCCTTGATCCCCTGGTCACCGGGCTCATCGAGTCGATGCACCACCCTCGGTTTCTGATACTCGGCAACCCAGACGATTGGCCGTCGCTGCAACGCCGCTGGGATCACATCGACGCTGCCCAAGCAGACAGGAGCGGAGAAAGGGCCACCCAGCAGTCGTGATCGCACCGGCCTTCGGTAACGACCTGCTGTCCAGCATCGGCATCTGCGTCGGGGCGGCCGCGTTGCTCGCGCTGATCGGCTGGCGCCTGCGGCAACCTCTGATCCTTGCTTACCTGGTGACAGGGGTGGTGATCGGCCCCAACGTCCTCAATTTCGTCAAGGACCAGGCCAGCATTCAAACCGTCGCCGAGATCGGGCTGATCCTCCTGCTGTTCATCATCGGGCTCGAGATCGACCTCAAGAAGCTGGCGTCGGCCGGTGCTCCCGTGCTTCTGACCGGCGCCCTCCAGGTGCCGATCTGCATCGCACTCGGGTGGGGATTCTTCTATCTCATCGGTGTGCGCAACGCGCCCGGGGACTATTCGCTGCTGTACCTGGCCGCCTGCATGAGCCTTTCGAGCACGCTCGTGGTCGTCAAGCTGCTCTACGACAAGTTCGAGCTCGACACGCTACCTGGACGGGTCACGCTCGGCGTCCTCGTGATCCAGGATCTTTGGGCGGTTGGAATGCTTGCCGTGCAGCCCAATCTGTCGAACCCAAATTTCTTTCCCCTTGCGTTCTCGCTTTTGAAGGGCGCGCTGCTCGTGGTGGGCGCCCTGAACATCTCGAAGTACATCCTTCCGTACTTGTTCCGTGCTGTGGCCAAGGCGCCAGAGCTGGTCCTCGTCAGCGCCCTGGCGTGGTGCTTCTTCCTTGCGGGTGTTGCGCAGGCGATCGGGTTGTCTCGCGAGATGGGGGCGCTCATCGCCGGGGTGAGCCTTTCGACCTTCCCCTACAACCTCGACGTCATGGCCAAAGCGGTCAGCATTCGCGACTTTTTCGTAACGCTGTTCTTCGTTGCCCTGGGCATGCAGATCCCCGTGCCGAGCCTCGAGGATCACAACCAGCTGGTGCATTTCGGAGGACTGCTCGGGCTGTCGCTCGCGGCATCAGGTTTCGTGATCGTGAGCCGGCTGTCAGTGGTTCCCATCCTGTACGCACTGCGCCTGGGTCACCGCGCCAGCCTGATTCCGGCGATCAACCTTGCCCAGGTCAGCGAATTCTCGATCGTGATCGCATCGCTCGGGTTGACGCAGGCTCATTCCCAGATCACCACGGACGTCGTGACCGTGGTGATCATCACGTTTGCGCTGACCGCGGTGGTCTCGACTTACATGATCAACTCGAGTCACGCCGTGCAGAAGGTGCTGAGCCGCGGACTCAAGATTCTTGGCGTCAAGGACCTGGACTCGGCAACCGACGCTGAGCCAACGCCGGAGGGACGCATCGAGACGGTGGTGTTCCTTGGCTTCTTCAGGGACGCAAGCTCGATCCTTCACGAGTTCGAGCACGGAGGTGATGCCGCCGCCGACAAAGAGTTTCTCAGCAAGATCCTCGTCATCGATTTCAACCCCAGCGTCATGCGCGAGCTGCGCAATCGAAAGATCAGCTGTATCTATGGCGACATCGCTCATGCGGACACGCTCCGCCACGCCGGCATCCAGGATGCGGAGCTGGTTATCTCGAGCATCACCGATGACATCCTGCGGGGCACAAACAACTTGAGGATGCTGAAAAACATCAGGGCCGCCTGCCCAAAGGCGCGCGTGATGCTGACCACGGAGCACATTCCGCAGGCCCTCATCTTTTACACCGCCGGCGCCGACCTTGTGTACCTCCCGCGGCTACACTCCGCGATCCAGATCGCCGCCATGCTCAAGCAAGGGCTCGACGAGGGTTTCGACAAGATCCGCGCCGCCGAGCTCGAGCGCCTCGCTCAGCGGCACGAGGTCCTCGCTTAGGGCGACGTGACGCGAATCCTCGCCATCGCTGACGAGGTGGACGAGGGGCTCTACACCGACAAGCTCGCTCGTCACCGTCCCGACCTCGTGCTTTCGTGTGGCGACCTGCCCTTCGACTATCTCGAGTACGTGGTCAGCCGGCTTGACGTGCCGCTCGTATACGTGCCCGGCAACCACGACCCCGAGGTCAGGTCACAGGATCCGACGTGGGCTCCGCTGCGGGCCGACAGACCGCAGGCGGGGCCGCAAGGTTGCGATAACGCTGACGGCCGGGTGATCGTCGCCGCCGGCGTTCGTATTGCCGGCCTCGGCGGTTCGATGCGGTACAAGCCCGGCCCGAATCAGTACTCGGATGCTGAGATGCGATGGCGGGCCTTGAGCCTGGAGATGCGAATGAAGCTCAACCCAGCTCGCGCCGCGCGAAAGCTGGACGTCCTGCTGACACACGCCCCGCCCCTTGGCTGGGGCGCCGGCGACGATCTGGCGCACCGAGGTTTCGCCGCCTTCGAAAGG
>DATARC010000061.1:0-10303 GCA_036264335.1 Candidatus Dormiibacterota bacterium | reverse complement strand
CAATTGGTGGATCCGAGGGGATTCGAACCCCTGACCTCGTGAGTGCGATTCACGCGCTCTCCCAACTGAGCTACGGACCCACATAGCGCCCGGCGCGCGCGGGGCGCGTTGCCTGGACCGGAAGGGCCAGTATAGCGGCGCTCAATTGCGGTCCCGCCCGGGAACAATGACCCACCGCCTTCCGTTTCTATACTCGCGCAATGGCCTTCCTGTTCAAAGGTAAGAAGATTCCCGACGGCGTCGATCCTGCCCGCATCCCGCCCGGGCAGACTCTCACGGCGCCCGACAAATGGCCCCTTCTGCACTTCGGGCCTGTCCCCAAGACCGACATTGCGAAATGGGACTTCAAGGTGTTTGGCGCGGTCGAGAACCCGATCACCCTGGACTATGGCGAGATCCGCGCGCTGCCCTCCAAAGAGGTGGTAGCAGACATCCACTGCGTCACCGGCTGGAGCCGGCTGGGGGACCGGTGGACAGGCGTCCCGATCAAGGAGATCCTCGATCGCGTCAAGCCAAAGCCGGAGTCGAAGTACGTGATGGCCTTCAGCGAGTACGGCTACACGACCTCGGTGCCACGTGACGTGCTCGACAACGAGCAGAACCTGCTGTGCTATGCGTGGAACGGCGCCGACCTGACGCCAGACCATGGATGGCCGCTGAGACTTTTCGTGCCCTCGAAATACTTCTGGAAGTCGGCCAAGTGGCTTCGCGGGCTAGAGTTCATGGAACGAAACCGGCTCGGATTCTGGGAGCAGCGCGGATATCACGATGACGCCGACCCCTTCAAAGAGACCAGGTACTGGTAGCCACGGCACCATAGCCGGTCCTCCGGTCGTCACCTTCACAAGCGATTTCGGGAGCGGCTCGCCGCTGGTGGCGGCGATGAAGGGAGTGGTGCTCGCGGGCTGTCCGCACGCTGTGCTCGTCGACGTGAGCCACGAGGTGCCTCGCTTCGACGTCTTCGCCGGGGCTTTCATGCTGTTTGCAGGGACGCGCCATTTCACGTCGGGCTCGGTGCACCTCGTGGTGGTGGACCCCGGGGTCGGCAGCGCGCGGCGGCGGCTCGCTCTCCGCGCGGGCGGCCTCTACTACGTTGGTCCGGACAACGGTCTCTTCTCTATCGTCATCGAGGAGGTCGGCCTGCAGAAGGCGGTTGAGCTCGCGCCACGTTCAGGCGGCTCGGCGACCTTCGAAGGACGCGACGTGTTCGCGCCGGCCGCCGCAGCGCTGGCGGCAGGCGTGCCGCTGGAATCGCTCGGGCATCCGACTGATCCACCACTGATGCTCGACCACAAGCCGCGCGTGCTGTGGACCGACGGGTTCGGCAACCTCGTTACCAATTTGAAGCCGCCGGTGCGGCGGATGCGCATCCACAACCACGACATCACGGCTTCCGCCTCGACCTACGCCGAAGCGCGGCCCAACGAGCCGTTCGTCTACATCGGCAGCATGGGCTACCTGGAGGTCGGCATTCGCGAGGCGCGGGCGGACAGGTTCCTGGGCGCGCGAGCCGGGATGGCGATCGAGCTTATCTAGCCGGTCTTAACACGCAGGGTTGGCGCAAGGCTCCCTGCCTCCTAACGTGGCCGCCGTCATGCACCGGTTCGTTGTCCTGTCGCTTGCCCTTTGCCTTTTGGCGTGCTCGGGCCCCCTACCCCAGGCGCCGGCATCGGCTGCGCAGGCGGCCGCGGGCTCGGGGCGTCCCGAGCCCGTCCGGCTGTGGCAGGACGCCTCCATCTTCTCGTTGATCGGAGGTCTCATCACGTCGTCGCAACGCCGCGTCCTGGTCGAGGTCTACGAGCTCGGCCGTACCGGTTTGATCATGTCGCTCGGCGCCCGCAGGGCCGCCGGCCTGGACGTGCGCGTCATCACCGACCCGACCGTGGCAGCCAGTCGCGAGGCGGCCGGATGGCTCGACCGGCTCGGCGTTGCCGAGCGCGCCTATCCCGTCGACGATGTGCGCCATCAGATCGATCACGTGAAGCTGTTGATCGCTGACGGCGAGGCGGTCGTCGGGGGGATGAACTGGGGCGCACACAGCGATCGCAACCACGACTACGTGCTGGAGACTCGGCTCCCGGCAGAGATCGCGCGGCTCGTCCAGATCTTCGAGCAGGATTGGGCCCTCGCGGGCGGGCATCCCGCACCTCTTCCGGCGACGGGAGGTCAGATCGCGCAGACCGCACCAGGCGAAGAGATTCGCGTGATGCTCGACGTTGCGCTGTCCACTGCGCGATACGCGGTGCTCGCGGAGGTCTTCACGCTCACCGACTCCGAGGTGATCGCCGGGCTTGCAGCGGCGCACCGGCGTGGAGTGGACGTGCGCGTGTTGCTTGACCCGAACCAGCCGTACAACCGCCATGGCTATGACCTGTTGAAGGCGAACGGGGTGGAGGTTCGCTGGTACCCGATTCCGCGAGGGGCGCTTCTCCACGCGAAGATCGGTCTCTTCGACGGCGTGCTCGTCCTCGGCTCAGCGAACTGGACGTTGAGCGGGCTAGGCGTGAACCACGAGCTGGACATCGAGACGAAGGACCCCGAAGCGGTGGCGGCGTATCGGTCTCGATTTGCCGCCGATTGGTCGCGGGCGGCGGGCGGCTAGCTTTGCGGCGGAGGTCCTGACGAGCCCATGGCCGGCGGTCCCGAGCCTCCCGGCGGCGGCAACGACCCTGGGGGCGGGGGGCCGCCTTGGGGCATGTTGCCGAAGTTGACCTGCGGGACGGCGCGGTCGCTCTCGTCCGCCTGGAAGAAGCCGAAGGGCTTGAAGCCGAGGGCGCCGGCGATCAACGAGGTCGGGAGGGTCTGCAACTTGATGTTGTAGTCCCTGACGTTGCCGTTGTAGAAGCGCCGCGAAAATTCGATCTTGTCCTCGGTCGCGGTCAGCTGCTCCTGGAGGTTGGTGAAGGCGGAGATCGCCTTGAGGTCGGGGTAGTTTTCCGACACCGCGAATAGGCTGCGCAGGCTCTGGGTGAGCATGTTCTCGGCGGCCCCAATCTTGGCCGGGTCGCCGCTCGCGCCCGCGGCGACGGCGCCCGCGCGCGCGTTGGTCACTGCCTCCAGTGTTCCGCGCTCGTGTCCCATGTAGCCCTGGACCGTCTGGACCAGGTTCGGGATGAGGTCGTGGCGCCGCTTCAGCTCGACATCGATCTCAGACCAGGCCTCCTGCGTCCGGTTGCGCAGCGTGACCAGCCCGTTGTACGTGAGGACGAGCCAGATGAGCACGAGGACGACGATGCCAACGACGATCCAGACGCCCATCAGGAGGTCATCTTAGGCGCGCAGCGGTGTCCGCGCACCAGCACGCCGCGATTACGCGTGGGCGCGCCGTGCCCAACGGGTCTTCTTCAGCATTTTCTTGTGCTTGTGCTTGCGCATCTTCTTGCGCCGCTTCTTGATTACAGAGCCCAATCCAACTCCCAGACGCGCGTGATCTTAAAAAGGGGGTCCCGACCTCGTCAGGCCTCGGGCATCATACCGGAAGGCGGTTGGCTCCCGTCTCGTTGGAAGGGGGCGTCCACTCTTGAGCGTCGGGCCGGAGCGCCGCACCCACTTGGACCTAAACTCACGCCGATGTACTTCACCGATGCCCACGAGGAGCTGCGGCTGGACATCCGCAAGTTCCTGGAGAAGGAGGTCAAGCCTCACCTCGAGGAGTGGGAGGAGCGGACATTCCCCGATTCGATCTTCAGGCGGTTCGGCGAGCTCGGCTATCTAGGGCTCCGGTACCCGCCCGAGTATGGCGGCCAGGGCGGCGACTATTTCTCCGCGGTCGTGCTGTCCGAAGAGATGGCGCGCGCAGGCTGTGGCGGCCTTGGAATGGCGGTTGCGGTTCAGGCGGAGATGGCCACCCCGCCGGTGTTTAAGTTCGGCACCGAGGAGCAGAAGCGAAGGTGGCTGGTCCCGGCCATCCGTGGGGAGCAGATCGCAGCCCTCGCCATCACCGAGCCGGACGCCGGATCCGACGTCGCCGGCATCACTACCGTCGCCCGGCGCGACGGCGACGCCTTCGTGCTCAACGGGCGCAAGATCTTCATCACCAACGGGGCGCGCTGTAACTGGGTCCTGGTCGTCACCAAGACGGGCAGGGAACGCGGCCACGGCGGCTACAACCTCCTCGTCGTGGAGAAGGGCACGCCTGGCTTCGAGGTGACCCGCACCCTCAAGAAGCTGGGCATGCACTCATCCGACACGGCCGAGCTCCTGTTCGAGAACTGCCGTGTCCCCGTCGCTAATCTGGTCGGCGACGAGGGCGAGGGCTTCAAGAACCTGATGTGGGAGCTTCAGGGCGAGCGCATGATCGCGGCGGCCGGCGCCATCGCCGGCGCGCAGCACGTGTTCGAGTACACGATGGACTACGCGCGCAATCGGGTCGCATTCGGACACCCGATCTCACAGTTCCAGGTGATCAAGCACAAGCTCGTCGACATGGGCACCAAGATCGCCGCGGTCCAATCGCTGGTCTACCAGACCGCGAAGCAATGGGACGTTGGCGAATATCCCGTGCGGGAGATCTCGCAGTCCAAGCTGCTGGCGACGCAGGTCGCGTGCGAGGTCGCCGACGAGGCGATCCAGATCCTTGGTGGGCACGGCTACATGAGCGAATACCCTGTCGAGCGGGCCTGGCGTGACGCGCGGCTGGCGCGGATCGGCGCTGGGACCGACGAGATAATGAAGGAGATCATCGCCAAGACCTACGGCCTGTGAGTACGGGCGCGACGCTCTTTACGGGCTGTGAGCCGGCGGTGGCAGCTGGGCCGGATGGGCGAATCCTCAGGGTCGGCGATGCGGCCCGTGCTGCCGCTGGGCGAGGGGCTGAGGTGGTCCGCCTGCGGGGGACCGCGCTCCCCGGTCTGATCGACTCGCACCTGCATCTGGAAGGGCTGGCCAACGATCACTTGACGCTTGAGGTCGGTGGCACCGCGAGCCTCGACGATGTTTTGGAGCGGGTTCAAACCTGGGCCCAAAAGCTGCCCCCCGATGGGTGGGTGGTCGGTGCCGGCTGGTACAACGACGCGTGGTCCAATCCAGCATTTCCGACGCGCCGACACCTCGACGTGGCCGCGGGCGGGCGGCCTGTGTACCTCGTGCGAAAGGACGGCCACTCGGCCTGGGTTTCGAGCGCGGCGCTCAAGCTCGCCGGCATCGGCGCGGCGACGGACGAGCCGGCGGGAGGGGTGATCGACCGTGATGGCCGCCGCCAGCCGACCGGGATCCTGCGCGAGACGGCTATGCGTTTGGTGTCTGCTCTTCTGCCGCGACCCGGCGATGCTGCGTTCGATGCCGCGATGGCGAAGGCGCTGGCCAGTCTCGCTGCGCTCGGGATCACGTCGGTGCAGGCGATGGACACGGCCGGAGGATTCGCGTCGCTTCAACGTTTGCACGGCGCCGGCCATCTGCCAATTCGGGTTACGTACAACCTGCCGGTCGCCGATCTTCATCACGCCGAGCGGCTCGGCGTCCGTTCGGGGTGGGGCGACGAGTGGCTGCGGATCTGGGGCGTCAAGGCGTTCCTCGACGGCTCGCTCGGCAGTCGCACGGCAGAGATGCTCGACGGGTCCGGCACATCCAGATTGCCGCAGCCTGAGCTCGTCGACATGATCGACCGCTGTGCGCAGGCTGAGCTGAATGTGTGCCTGCATGCCATCGGCGACGGCGCTGTGCGTCGCGCGCTGGATGCGCTGGCACGAAAGCGTGATGCGTGGCGTTTCTGGCGGCCTCGCATCGAGCATGCGCAGTGCGTGCATCCAAAGGACGTGCCGCGTTTCGCGAAGATTGGCGTGATCGCGTCCATGCAGCCGATCCACGCCGTGGCCGACCGTGAGCTGGTCGATCGGTACTGGCCTAACGTCGCGACGCAGGCGTACGCGTGGGGGGCCCTGGAGCGAGCCGGAGCAAGGCTGGCCTTTGGCTCCGACGCTCCTGTGGAGACCGCCGACCCGCTGTTGGGGATCGATGCCGCCACCACATGGCGCCGGCGTGCCGCCTGGCACCCGGAGCTGGCCATCTCGCGAGCCAAGGCCCTGCGCGCTTACACGGCCAACGCTGCGTATGCGGTGGGCATGGAGCAGCACCTGGGCTCGCTTGGGGTGGGAAAGCTGTGCGACATGACAGTTGTCGACGACGACGGCGTCGTCGCCACGATCGTCGGTGGCGGGGTCAGCTGGAGGCGAACGCCTCGCTGAGCTTGGCCGCGGTCTGCGCCAGGTGCTCGTTGATCACTTTCACCTCGCCCAGCACCGGCATGAAGTTGGTGTCGCCGTTCCAGCGCGGCACCACGTGAAGGTGGACGTGGTCGGGCATGCCGGCGCCGGCGACCCGGCCGATGTTCGCGCCGACGTTGAAGCCCTCGGGCTTCAATGCCTTCTTGAGGACGGAGGTCGCTCTTTGCAGGGCGCGCATCAGGTCGGCCGACTGCGTTTCGTCGAGGTCCTCGAGGTTGCCCACGTGCGCGTGGGGGGCGACCATGACGTGACCGGGGTTGTACGGATATTTATTCAGGAGGACGATGGCGCCTTCCGGCCGCCACACGGCGAGCGCCGCGTCCTGGTCGCCGGGGTCATTGATCACGCGGCAGAACAGGCAGCCGGGGCGGGGTTCCTCGGTGATGTACTCCATGCGCCACGGCGCCCACAGACGCTCCATTGATCTACGTCCTCTTCTTTGTCGCGGTGACGGCGGTCTGGGGATGGACCTTCGTGGTCGTCAAGAACGCGATAGCAGAGTATCCGACGCTGCCCTTCTTGCAGCTGCGATTCCTCCTGGCGTTTCTCGTGATGGCCGTGCTCGTTCGGCGTCTCCCGACGCGGCGCGAGCTCCGCGTGGGACTCGTCGCGGGAGCCGTGCTGGCCGGCGGCTACCTCACGCAGACGGTGGGCCTGAGCCTCATCGCTCCGGGGAACGCGGGTTTGATCACCGGGCTGTTGGTCCTGTTCACGCCGCTTCTCGATCGGGTGTTTGGCGTGCCCTTGAAGCGGCGGACCATCGTTGCGGTGATCGTCTCGGTGGTCGGTATCGGGCTACTGACCGGCGGCGCATCCGGCTTCGGCCTGGGCGACATGCTGGTGGTGGCTTGCGCCGTTCTTTTCGCGCTGCACATCGTGCTGCTGAGCCGCTGGTCGCCAGGGCTCCGTTCCGCCCCCCTGGCGATGGTGCAGATGGGCGCCTGCGCGCTGATCTTCAGCGCCGGCGGTACGTGGACTCTGAGCATGCCGAGCACGGACGTGTGGATCGCGATCGTGATCACGGGAGTGTTCGCCTCGGCGCTTGCTTTCTACATCCAGACCTGGGCTCAAGCCCACCTCGACGCCAGCCGGACGGCGCTGATCATCGCCATGGAACCGGCGTGGGCGGTGGCCGCCGCCGTGGTGCTGGCGGGGCAGAGGTTCGGCTTGCCGCAGACGGTGGGCGCCGGGCTCGTGCTGGCGGCGATAGTGGGGCACGAACTCGCGCCCCTAAAATTCAAGACTCCTGATCATGAGCCCATCGAGACATAGCGGTTACGTACCCCAGGACATCGAGCCTAAGTGGCAGAAGGTGTGGGCCGAACGCGGGGTGATGAAGGCGGCCGATGACTCGCCCAAACCGAAGTACTACGACCTGGTGATGTACCCGTATCCGTCTGGCGACCTGACTGTCGGCCACGCGCGCAACTACGTGATGGGGGACGTGCTCGCGCGCATGAAGCGGATGCAGGGCTTCGAGGTGCTGCACCCGTTCGGCTGGGACGCTTTCGGGTTGCCTGCGGAAAACGCCGCGATCAAGCGGGGCGGCATGCATCCCGAGGCGTGGACGCTCGGCAACATCGCTAAGGCGACGCGCGAGCTGAAGATGCTGGGGATCCTGTACGACTGGGACCGGGAGGTCACCACATGCCTGCCCGATTACTACAAGTGGAACCAGTGGCTCTTCATTCTTTTCTATGAGCGCGGGTTGGCCTACCGCGCGATGGCGCCTGTGAACTGGTGCCCCGTGGACAAGACCGTCCTCGCGAACGAGCAGGTCATCAACGGCCGCTGCTGGAGGCATCCCGACGTCGAGGTCGAGAAGCGCGACCTGGAGCAGTGGTTTTTCAAGATCACCGACTACGCCGATCGGCTGCTTGACGACCTGAAGCTGCTCGATCAGTGGCCGGCGAAGGTGCGACTGATGCAGACCAACTGGATCGGTCGCAGCAGTGGCGCCGAGGTTGATTTTGCAATCGACGGTTTGAAGGACGAGTCGATTCGCGTGTACACAACGCGCCCGGACACGCTGTTCGGCGCGACGTTCATGGTGCTGGCGCCAGAGCACCCGCTGTTGGATCGGATCGTCTCAGATCGGCAGCGCGCGGCGGTCCGCGAGTACGTGGCGCGCGCGCGCAAGGCAAGCGACATCGAGCGGCTGTCCACGGAGCGCGAGAAGACCGGTGTGGCAACGGGTGCGTTCGCGATCAATCCGGTAAATGGCGAGAAGATTCCGATCTGGGTCGCGGACTACGTGCTCATGACGTATGGGACGGGCGCGATCATGGCGGTGCCCGCGCACGATGAGAGGGACTTCGAGTTCGCCGAGCGATTCGGTCTGCCGATCCGTGAGGTGATCGCACCGGCGGGGGGATCGTCCCCGGGGCGCGAGCTGCGCGCGGCATATGTCGGTCCTGGCGTGATGGTCAACAGCGGCGAGTTCGACGGTCTCGACGCCGTGACTGGTATCGAGCGTGTTATCGCGTGGCTCGATGCGAAGGGACTTGGCAAGCGTGCTGTCAAGTTCAGGCTGCGCGACTGGCTGATCTCGCGCCAGCGCTATTGGGGCACGCCGATTCCGATGGTTTACTGCGACGAGGACGGGATCGTGCCCGTGCCGCTGCCTGAGCTTCCAGTGGTCTTGCCCAAGGAGTACAAGCCCCTGTCGGAGAACCCCGAATTCTTCAGGACAACGTGTCCCGTATGCGGGCGCGCCGCGCGAAGGGAGACGGACACGATGGACACGTTCGTCGATTCCTCGTGGTACTTCCTCCGCTATGCGAGCCCGCAAGACGCCGCCGAGCCGTTCGACTCTGAGCTTGCGAACCACTGGATGGCGGTCGATCAGTACACGGGCGGCGTGGAGCACGCGATCCTCCACCTGCTGTACTCGCGGTTTTTCATCAAGGTGCTTTTCGACGCGGGGATGCTCAAAGTGTCCGAGCCTTTTGTCCGCCTGTTCAATCAGGGCATGGTCAAGCGTTTCGGGCAGGTGATGTCGAAGTCGGCGGGCAATGGTGTGTCGCCCGACGAGCTGGTGTCGCAGCAGGGCGCTGACGCGGGACGCATCTACGAGATGTTCATCGGGCCGCCCGAAGAGGATGTCGAGTGGACCGATGCGGGGCTGAACGGAGTGGTGCGGTTTCTGCAGCGCGTCTGGCGGCTGGTCCTCGAGCCTGAGTCGATCGTGGTGGAGGGCCATGACGCGGACGGCGCGCTGCTGGAACGCAAGGCGGCGCAGACCGTGAAGAAGGTCACAGAGCATTTCGACGAGCTCCGGTTCAACACTGCGGTGGCGGCGCTGATGGAGCTCGCCAACGCCATGCAATCGCACCTTCAGAACGGCGGCGAGCGCGATGCGACTTGGAATTCAACAGTGCGCGTTCTGGTGAAGCTGCTCAACCCGCTGGCGCCGCACGTGTGCGAAGAGATGTGGGAAAAGCTCGGCGAGAGCGGCATGCTCGCGGACGCACCGTGGCCTGAATATGACGCGGATGCGGCGGCGGTCCCGGAGGTGACGGTCGTCGTTCAAGTCGCGGGCAAGCTGCGTGACAGGTTGACCCTGCCGGTGGGTACGCCGGAGGAAACCGTGCTCGCCGCGGCGCTCGCAAGCGAGCGCGTGCGGGCACAGTTCAATGGGCGGCGGCCGTCCAAGGTGGTGTTCGTCCCGGACCGGCTGATCAACCTGGTCCCGTAGTCCGGCGCTATGCGGCGGCTCGAATCCCCGTGTCGACGACGTAGTCGGCTTCGATCGAGGCGCCCGCGCTGACTGCGATGGATTCCGGACCCTGGACGATGCGACTGTAATTCGACGTCGTGACCTGCCAGGTTCCGACCGGTAGGTCGATCGAATAGGCGCCTGCGCCGTCAGTTGTTGTGCTGCGCTTGGTGCCGCCGTCGGTGAAGGTCAGCTGGAAACCGGTCATTGGCCATTTGCCGCAGGTTTGGTTGGCGGGCTGCGTCGGTGGCGGGCAAGCGATCGAGCCCTGGGCGGGGCAAACCCCGGCGTCAGGCTGGATCGGTCCGCCGCACCCAAGCGCGATCACCTGGCCGTGCACAGTTCCGGTTTCGCCCCCCGGTCC
>DATARC010000041.1:0-2267 GCA_036264335.1 Candidatus Dormiibacterota bacterium | reverse complement strand
CCGGTGCCAAGGCTGAGGATCCCGACGATCAGCAGCGTGACTCCAGGGACGATCACAAACAACGGCCAGCCGAACGAGCTCAGGTCGACCGCGGCGATCTGCACCACGAGGTAGAACAAGCCGACCACGACGAGCACCACGCCAAGAGCGATGCCGGCGCCGTTGCGGCGCACGGGCGCAGGCGGGGGGACGTAGTGCGGAGCCGGCGTCGGCGCCATCGGCGGCGGGAGCCCAACATTGGTGGCGGGGGGCTCGAGCGGAGCGACCATCGGCTCCGTCGCCGTCGCTGCCGGCTCGGGCGACGAGGTTGGAACGTCGGCGGGAACATCGCGCTGCGAAGCCGGGTCCGTGGACGTCGTGGCAACAGTATCCGAGCTCGATGAGCGCTTCGCGGCGAATATGTCAGGGCTGCCTGCCAGCTCGTCGGCAGGGAGGTGCGCCATCGTCGCGGCATCGCCCTCGTCGGTATTCGGCGGATCTTGGTTCGACGGCGTCTGGGCGCTCTTCCTCGTTCTCGGCATGGCGACCAGCTTAACGCTAGATAGCGCGCCGGCCCCTGAGTGCCATTCTCAGCAAAATCACAGCCGGTTCTTGAACATCGGATTGACCGGGCCGTGGCCGTGGCCGATCTCGAGCGCGCCTTCGATGGCGCCGGAGATGAACTCTTTCGCGCCTCGAACCGCTGCCAGCGGCTCAAGGCCTTTGGCCAGCCCCGCGGTGATGGCGGCCGAGAAGACGCACCCGCTTCCGTGCGTGTTGCCGGTGGGCAGCCGCGCACCCGTCAGCTCCACCATGTTGGTGCCGTCCCAGAACACGTCGGTCACGTCATCCTCTGCATGACCGCCCTTGACCACGGCGGCCCGGACGCCCAGCGCGACGAGGTCGCGGGCGGCGCCCCTGCGTTCCGCCAGCGTTCGCACCGGCCGCCCAAGAATGACCTCCGCCTCGGGCAGATTTGGTGTGATCACCGCCGCCAATGGGAGAAGGCGCATTCGCAGCGCGTCGATGGCGTCGGCGCGGAGCAGTCGCGCGCCGCCCTTGGCGACCATCACAGGGTCGACCACGACGCTGGTGATCCGGTGCTTCGCGATCGCCACCGCCACCGCGTCGATGATCTTCGATGACGAGAGCATCCCGGTCTTGGCGGCAGCCACCTCGAGGTCGCTGACGATCGCCTCGATCTGCGCAGTGATCATCTCGACGGGAAGCTCGAGGATGTCGGTCACGGTGACCGTGTTCTGCGCCGTGACCGCCGTGATCGCCGACGTTCCGTGAACACCCAGTGCGGCGAAGGTTTTGAGGTCGGCTTGAATACCCGCGCCGCCGCCCGAGTCGGAGCCGGCGATCGTGAGCGCAACCGGAAGTCTCATGACTTCCTGAAGCGACGCACGCCAAGGTAAACGGTGGCGGCCACCGCGGCGCTCACCAGCCCGCTGAGGTCTGCACCATGCAGGCTCGTGATCAGCGCCTGGTTGAAAAACGGGTGCCCGGCTCCGGCGCCGAGGTTGCTGTACAGGTTGCCGTAATTGACGAACATCAAGCTCGCCACAGTACCCAGCGCCCAGGCCGCAACGGCGAGGGCGGGCTGTGGTCTGGCCTCGAAGACGAAGAAGCTCAGCAGCACCACCGCCGCCCAGGCCGGCGCCCAGAGGTAGGTGAGGATCAAGAAGTCCTCGTACGCCAGATGGAAGTCGCTCACGAGCACGGCGTAGGCCGCCAGCGCCGTGCCGAGCAGACCGCACGCCAGCGCGGCCTGCCATCGCTGGACCTTGATGCCCATGGCGAGTGAGACGAGACCCGCCGTGTAGACGTCGAGGTAATTGGCCCAGATCTCTCCGGCGACCACGAAAACCAGGAAAGGCACCGCCACCCAGCCCGGCGCATGGGCGGTGATCACCGCCAGCACTCCCTTGTCCGCGGCCAGGCCGGCGTCGATCGTCGGGAGCATGAGACCGAAAAGGCCCAGGAACAGCATCGGCACCGTGATGCCGATCACCGGCCACAGGCTTACGGCGCGGGTCGAGCTGGCGGTGGGGAGGTAGCGCGAGTAGTCGCTGGCAAACGGGTACCAAGAGGCCACGAGAGCGAAGCACGTCATGAAGCCCAGAACGAAAGCGCCGGGGTAGTCGGCGCCAGATATTTTCGGACCCTGGCTCCAATGAAACTGCGGCGCCAGCACCACGAAGAGGACGGCCAGCACTGCGGCAAAGGCGATCGCGCCGTAGGTCTCCAGCACCTTGATGGTCTGGTGGCCGAAGATCGCGACC
>DATARC010000159.1:0-2443 GCA_036264335.1 Candidatus Dormiibacterota bacterium | reverse complement strand
CACCTCGCGCACCTGCGACCACGGCACTCCGGGCATCGGGTCAAGGTCGATCCGCAGCTCGTCGGGATGGTCGAGATCGTCGCTGCGCACGGGGTGCGGGTTGAGGTCTATGCAGCCCAGGTTGATCACCCACGCCAGCTGGGCGGCGTCGCGCACGACGATCTCCTCGGCGGTTCGGCCGGACGGAAAGCTGAGCACCGCCGTTTCGATCCAGGGCGCGCGGTTTGTGGGTGCTCGCTTCTGGAAAAAGGCCTCCCCGTCGGCGCCCTGGACGAATCGCTTCAGCGCCATTGGGCGATTCGAGACGCCACGCAATGCGCCGTCGGCGACGGCAACGTAGTAGTCGACAAGGTCGCCCTTCGTGTAGCCGGCAGCCGGAAAGAAGACCTTGTCGGGGTTGGTGATCTGAACATCGCGGCCTGCGATCTGCATCAGCGCCCTTGTCCGGCTATGGCGCCTGCGGCGGTTTGACTTCGCCCCGGCGGACCACTGGGGCGGAAGGCGGCGGCACTACCGGGCCGATGTCGCCGTCTGGCGCCTCATCAAGGTCGACGATCACCGGCGCGTGGTCGCTCGGCCCGCTGCCCTTGCGTGCCTGGCGGTCGACCCAAGCCGCCCGAACCCGCGCCGCCACCGCGTCGCTGGCCAGCACCAGGTCGATCCTCATGCCGAGGTCCTGGTGGAACATGCCCGCTCGGTAGTCCCAATAGGTGAAGACGCGCGACGCCGGCCAGTGCTCGCGGACCACGTCGTGCAGGCCGTGGCCGGCCAACGCGGCCAGTGCCGCACGTTCGGGCGGCGTGACATGGGTCTGGCCGACGTAGGCCTCGGGATCGAAGACGTCCGCGTCGGTGGGCGCGATGTTCATGTCGCCACAGACCATCCGCGCCGCGGGGCCGGCCTGGAGCAGCTGGTCGAGGGCCGCCAGCCACGCCAGCTTGTAGCCGTAGTGGTCGGAGTCGGGGACCCGGCCGTTGGGCACGTAAACCGAGTGCACCCGAACCCCGCCGCATGTGGCCGCGATTGCGCGTGCCTCCTGGTGAGGGAAGCCGGGGCCGCCCGGAATCCCGACCTGCACATCATCAAGGCCGGTGCGGGAAAGTATCGCTACCCCGTTCCACGCCGCCTCGCCGTGGTGGGCGATCTCATACCCGCGTCCGTGCAGGGCGGCGCCGAGCGCGTCCATGAATGCGTCGTCGGTGAGCTTGGTCTCCTGAAGGCAGACAACGTCTGGCCTCCGCTCGTCGAGCCAGGGCAGCAGTCGCGGTATCCGCTGCTTGACCGAGTTGACATTCCAGGTCGCGACCCGCACATCCGCCATGATCGCCCAGCAGGGGATCCAAACTCAGCGTCGGTCGTCTTTCTCATCCCACCGCTTGCCAACAAGCTGCTGGAACGAGCGAGCCGCGCCCACCGCCAAATCGCCGCATGAGGCTAGGGCGGCACTGTCCGCCGGCCTTGCTGCCGGTACATCTCGATGATCTCCTTCACGGTCGTCGCGTCCTCCGGACGCTTGTCCGCGGATCGAAACGAGACAATGCGAGGAAAGCGCAGCGCGTAGCCCGGCTCGTCGCCGACCTTGCCCGCTGTGTGATTCGTGCCCGGAGTGATCTCGTCCGCGAGCACCTCGACCACCACCTCAGGCTTCAGCCAGACATCAGGCGTGAGGAGCGACCGCACGCGCACCGGCTTCTCCGGCACCTGCAGCTTGTCAGCGCGCTTGTGAATGTCGCGCCAACCTTCATCAGAGAGGCCGGTCCCGATCTTGGTGATGGTTTCGAAGCGATCGTTGACGGAGTCGTACACACCCGCGAGCAGCGCGCCCAGGCCGAACTCGGTCCTCTTGCCCTTGCCGAAGTAATACCCGAGCAGGACGAGGTCAACCGTGTCGTTCAGCTGCCCGCTCGTCGTGCGCTTCAACTTGACCCAGTTGAAGTTGCGAGCCCCTGCCTGGTACGGCGAGTCCATCCGTTTGACGACCACTCCCTCGAGACCTTTGCCAATGTTGTCGAGCAGCGTCCTCGTGAGCTCTTCGACCGAGTCGATCCGCGCCAGCGGCGTCGGGAGCAAGATCCTGGACTGTGCAAGCACGTCTGCGAGCAGCGCGTACCTCTTTTCATAAGGAAGCTCCGTCAGGTCTTTGCCGTTGCGATAGAGCACGTCGAACACGAAGGCCACCAGCGGCGTGCTCACGGCGGCCTCTTCGATCCCGTGCCGGCGGCGGCGCGACGCGGTCTGCTGAAAGGCGACGTGTTCCTCCGACTCCGGGTTGTAACCGATCGCTTCGCCGTCGAGGATCAGCGAGCTGTCCTTGAGCTTCTTCGCCGCGCCAACGAGCTCCGTGAACATGAGGCTGTAGTCCTCCAGGTTGCGCGAAAAAACACGCACCTCGGAGCCGTTCTTGTGGATCTGCACGCGCACTCCGTCGTACTTGGGCTGGACC
>DATARC010000153.1:0-6387 GCA_036264335.1 Candidatus Dormiibacterota bacterium | reverse complement strand
ATCTCCGAAGCGCACTTCATCCGGAGCTTCCGCGGCGTCTTCGGCGAGACGCCGCACCGTTACCTGCAGAGGCGGCGAGTGGAACGCTCGATGTTCCTGCTCCGCGACACCGACCGCAGCGTCACGGACATCTGCTTCGATGTCGGCTTCACCAGCCGGGGGACCTTCAGCCGCACGTTCCGGGAGATCGTGGGCGAGTCGCCGTCGGACTACCGCCTGGGACATGAGCCGATGGCCGCGCCCAACTGCTTCCAGAAGGCGTTCACGCGGCCGATGGTCGCTGTGGGGGCCGGCATGCAATCGAGCAGTTTTGGAGACCACGCCCTGGAGGACGCTCCCTAGCATCGAGGTCGTCCGCATCAAGTTCACAACAGGAGAAACCAACCGATGATCAACAAGCTCAACGTCACTTCCGTCTGGGTCCTCGACAAGGAGGAGGCTCTCGACTTCTACGTCAACAAGCTGGGCCTCGAAAAGGGCAACGACGTCAAGCAGGGCACCTACCGCTGGCTGACGGTGCGTGTTCCCGGCGACCCCGGCGTCGAGATCTCGCTCGAGGCGCCAGGGCCGCCGGTGCAGGACGAGGCCACCGCAGCGCAGATTCGGGAGCTGGTCACCAAAGGCGCGATGGGCGGCCTGGTCTTTGTCACCGACGACGTCCGAGGCCTTTACGAGACGCTCAAGAAGCGCGGCGTGACCGACTTCACCCAGGAGCCGGCCGACAACTTCTACGGCACCGACATGGGCGTGCGCGATCCCTTCGGCAACGCGATTCGAATCCTCCAGAGGAAGAAGGCCGCGCGTGAGGTGACGGCCTAGCCTCGACGCTCTAACCAACAGCCCACGCCACTCGGCGTGGGCTTCACCGTGCCTGTCGAGACCCGGCCGAGCCAGGGCTTATGATCAGAAAAACAGCGACATTCCAAGGAGGAATTGATGGCAGGTCCAGTAGTTCACAGCCCCAGCGGCCAGCTACGCCCCAGGTTCGGGACGGCGCGGCGTGAGGATCTTCCGGGCTTCATCGGCATCATGCAGATCCTCCACCAGGAGCCAACCTCGAGCGCGTTCGCGCGCCTGATCACCGGCACGCAGACTCCTGAAGACGAGATCCCGCTCGCTCACGTTTTCGAGGAGATCTCCACGCTGGTGCTTCACGGGTTGCTGCCAGGCGATCTTCTATTCGACGCCTTTGCGATCGACATCTACTGGGACGAGCTCAGCGCGCGAATCGCGGAGGTCCGCAGCACCACCGGCAACGACAAGTTCTGCGAGAACTTTGAGATCGCCGACAAGCTGGCGATCGCCTACCGCGAGGAGCGACCCACAAAGGTGCTGGCGGGCTGAAGCGGCGAGCTGTCGGTTGAGCTCGAAGAGCTAGCCGAACTCCACGGCCACGTACCAGTGGCCGTTCGCGCCCAAGACCCAGGAGGTCCCGACGTAGCGGAAGTGCGAACCGAGGATGTTCGCCCGGTGCACAGGACTGGCCATGAACGCGGCGTTGACCTGCGTGTCGCTGGCCGTCGGAGAAGACCAGCCGAGATTCTCTCCGGCGTGATACCCCAGGTGACAGCCGAGGTCGCGGGTAGCGCCATTGGTGTGAGACAGGTACCCCTGCTTGGCAATTCGCACCGCGTTGCTCTTGGCAATGTAGGCGAGGCAGCTGCTCCAGGTCAGCTGACCGAGGTGGTAGCGAACGCGATCCTGGTTGATGAGCAGCTGCTGCGTGGTGACCAACAGGATCCGGGGCGTCAGTTCCGGCGCCGAGATCGGCCCCGTCGGCGTGATTCCCCCTCCGTTGCGGCTCCCCGCGACTGAGCTCGGCGCGCCGCCGACCGGCGCTGTTGGCTGTGGGTGACTTCGCAGCACCGACTGCGTGCCCATGGCGACAGCGGCGAACAGCACGAGCGCGCTGAACCACAGTGCGACGTTGCGCACGGTGGTGGTGGGCAGGGGTGAATGTTTTGCTTGCATGAGCCTTCACTAAGGCCTGACGGCGGTTGGGTGACAAACCGGTGGCTTTGCGATTGATAGGGTGGATCCGGCCGAGGCGGATGGCCGTGCATGCTATCCGGGTGAGCGAGCTCGTTGAGCCGACGTTGCCCGACGTATTGGCCGCAGCGAGGCGCATCCGACCGCATCTGGCACCGACTCCCCTCCGCCCCTCGCCTGCCGTGAGCGAGACCGTCGGGTCAGACGTATACCTCAAGTACGAATTCCATCTTCCGACCGGCGCTTTCAAGGTCCGCGGCGGCGTCAACCTCGTGTCTCAGCTCAGCTCCGCCGAGCGAGAGGCGGGCGTGATCGCTGCGTCCACCGGCAACCACGGCCAGTCGGTCGCGTTTGCCGCACGACTCTTTGGAGTCAAGGCCATCATCTGCGCCCCGGAAAACGCCAATGCGGCGAAGGTCGAGGCGATGCGAGAGCTTGGGGCGACGGTGAACCTGGTCGGGGCGGACTTCGACGAAGCGCGAGTGGCATGCGAGCGCCTGGCTGCGGCCAAAGGTTACCGATACATCCATTCCGGAGACGAACCAATGCTGATCGCCGGCGTTGGCACCCACACCCTCGAGATCCTGAGCGAGGTGCCGGACATCGACACGATCATCGTTCCGATCGGAGGTGGCAGTGGCGCAGCCGGGGCTTGCATCGTGGCGAAGGCTGTGAATCCAAAGATCACGGTGATCGGGGTCCAGGCGGAAAACGCGCCATCGGCCTACCTCTCCTGGTCGAGCGGCAAGCCGGTCGAAGCCACGACCGCCACCTGGGCCGAAGGGTTGGCGACACGAACGCCGTTCGAGCTGCCGCAGCGGATATTGCGGCGTCTGCTCGACGATTTCGTCCTCGTCTCGGAGGAGGCGATCTCCTCGGCGGTCCGGTTCCTGCTCACACGCAACCGGATCCTGGTGGAAGGCGCCGGGGCATCGCCACTGGCGGCGGCTCTTGCCCTCAAGGACCGTCTGGCCGGCAAGCGTGTCGCATTGATAATCACCGGCGGCAACATTTCGGTGCCGCAGCTCAGGGCAGTGCTCGACGCTCCCTAGCCCCAATCACCCCGACCCGCGAATCGTCAGCGCATTGCCGGGGCTACTATGGGGCGTCGATGGCGGAGATCGAAATCACTCCCACCAGCCTCATCGTTCATATCCGTGGGGCCGATCAGTTCTTCGCATTCAAGAGTCAGCTCGAAGTCCCACTCGAGCACGTTGCGGCGGTCGACATAAGCCCAGACGAAGCGCATCAGATCTGGCACGGCCTGAGGGTCGTCGGCACCAACCTGCCCGGCGTCATCACGGCGGGGCGCTTTGTCCAGAATGGCGAGTGGGCCTTCTGTGACATCCACGATCCGAGCAAGGCGATCGCGATTCGCCTGCATGACGAGCACTACTCGAAGTTGATCATCGGAGTCGACGACCCCTTCGCCACCGCCGCGACCATCACCAGGGCGCTCCAGCGACCCTGATCGTCATGATGGCGCGAAAAGGCCGGAGGCCAAGCCTCCGGCCCGTCGTCAATCGCTCAAAGAACGTCGCGTAGCGTTTCGCTACTCGCGGATCCTTTCGCTGCCGACCCGGCTGCTGGCTGCGTCATACGCGCCGTGGTCGCGCATGATCTTCTCAGCTTCCATCCGGCGGTCGCCCGCGGCAACCGTCACCAGGGTGCGGCCGCTGCGGAACTCCTTGTCGTAATACTCGGCGTCCTCTTTCGAAACACCCATGCCCGTCAGAGCGCCGCCGATGCCTCCGATCGTGCCGCCCGCCACCGCGCCGGCGACAACGCCCGCCAGCAGGCCGCCTGCGATCACCGGCCCGATGCCTGGAATCAGCGCCGTTGCCAGCGCGCCAAGCAGGCCGCCAACGACGCCGCCTGTCAGCGATCCGCTGGCTGCGCCCTTCAGCGCGCCCCCCGCGTGGTCGCCGGCATCTTTGCTGACGGGGTCGCCGTGGCCGGCAAAGCCGATGTGTTCGTTCGTGAAGCCCGCCCGCTCGAGCGCCATCACTGCTGACTCGGCTGCCGCGCGGTCGGCAAATACGCCAACGATTGTCACTCTTTCCATTCATGTCCTCCTGGTGAATAAGGCGAGGTTTGCTGGGTGCGTGCCCGCATGAGGGTTAGTCCCTCGGGCTTACGGTGTCGCGGGCGATCTCTTGCCCGCAGTCCCGTGCTAAGTTGAGGGCACGCGGCGGGCTGGGTTTCCTTCCAGCCCCTGACCAGATAACGTCTGGCCGCTAACGTTTACTGGGTGCCGCGTGTTTACATCTCTACACCTAGTTAATGTCATGAGTCCTGTCAGGGCAGGTATCACCGCCAGAGAGGCGTGGTCCCCAAGCCGAAGCCGCCGCGGAGCACTATGTCCAGCGTGATATCGCCGGCGTCCTCCGCGGCAGCGATCGGCGCCGGCCTCGAGCTTCAGGGCATCACCAAGCGATACGGCGACCTCGTCGCCGTGCGCGATGTGAGCTTCGCCGTTCGTCCCGGAGAGGTGTTCGGGTTCGTGGGGAGCAACGGGGCGGGGAAGACGACCACGATGAGGGTCGCGCTGGGCACGCTGGTCCACGACCACGGAGCCGTCCTGTGGGATGGCGCCCCCATCACCTTCGAGGTTCGGCGCCGCATCGGTTACATGCCGGAGGAGCGGGGCCTGTATCCCAAGATGCGGATTGGCGAGCAGCTCCTGTACCTGGCGCAGCTGCACGGCGCCACGAAAGCCGCGGCGTCGAGCGCGACGACCCGCTGGCTCGAGCGTTTCGACCTGAAGGAGCGCTCGCGCGACGAGCTTCAAAAGCTCAGCCACGGCAACCAGCAGCGCGTTCAGCTGGCCGCCGCCCTTGTCTTCGAGCCTCTGATGCTCGTGCTCGACGAGCCATTTTCTGGGCTCGATCCCGAGGCAGTCGATTCGATGAGCGAGGTTCTCAAGGAGCGGGCGCAGGCAGGGATACCGGTGATCTTCTCGAGCCATCAGCTCGAGGTTGTCGAGCGTATCTGCGACCGCGTCGGCATCATCCAGAAAGGACGGCTCATCGCGTGTGGAACCATCGAAGAGCTTCGCGGCCACGGTCCGCGCCAGATGTGGGTGGACGCTCCCTCGGCGCCGCAGGGCTGGACCAGCCCCCTGCGCGGGGTGCACGTCGTAAGGACTGAGGGCAGCCGCGTCCTCCTCGAGCTCGATCCATCGGCCGACGACCAGGCCATCCTCAGCGCGGCCCTGGCCACGGGGCCGGTGCACGAATTCCGCTACAACGTGCCCAGCCTGCTCGACATATTTCGAGAGGCGATGACAGAAAAAACCGCCTCGGTCGCGTCCTGATGGGACGTTTCGGAGGCGAGGCGCTGCACACGGTCTTACTGATCGTGCGACGCGAGTTCATCACGAGGGCCCGGAGCCGGTTGTTCATCGGCGGGACCGTCCTCCTCATGGCCCTGATGGTCGGCTACATCATCGTCCAGGACCTCTTCATCAGCAAAGCGGTCACCACCGTGAACGTCGGGTTTGCTGGTGGCGCAGCGGTCCTGGCTCAGCCGCTGAAGGCGGCCGCGAGCAGCGACAAGTTCAAGGTGGATACGTCCACGGTGGCGAGCGTCGCGGACGGCCTGCAGCGGGTGAGGGCCGGCAAGCTGGATGCCCTGGTCAGCGGTGACCCAGGCGGGCCGGATGTGTCCGTGATGAACGATCTGGACCCCACCGTCGCCGCGACGCTGGATGCCCTGGTCAAGCAGGTCGCTCTCAGCCGGGCGCTTACGGCAACGGGCGTCGACCCAGGTCCAATCGAAGCCCAGATCGGTAGGGCGGCGATCCACCTGCAGGTGCTCGATCCGAACGCCAAGGTGCGCACCGAGCGCCAGGTGGTGGCGATCTTCGTCGCCGTCCTCCTATATGTGGCGCTGGTCCTGTACGGGCAGATCGTCGCGGCGGGCGTGGTCGAGGAGAAGGCGAATAGGATCATCGAGATCCTGATGTCGACTGTGCGCGCGCGCCAGCTGCTCTTCGGCAAGGTGGTCGGAATCGGCCTCCTGGGCCTGATCCAGCTGGTGCTGGTGGCGACGGCGGCGCTGATAGCAGTCGCCAGGACCCAGGTGATCTCGGTGCCGTCGGTTGAGGTCGTCTCCGTCCTCGGCGGCCTGCTCTGGTTCGCGCTCGGCTTCGTCTTCTTTGCGCTCATCTTCGCGGCGGGCGGGTCGATGGTCTCTCGCCAGGAGGATCTGGGCTCGGTGACCGCGCCGATCAGCATGCTGCTGGTGGGTACCTACCTCGCGTATTTCTGGGTGATCTCTAATCCAACCAACCCGCTGGCGGTGGGCCTCTCCCTGCTGCCGCCATTCGCTCCGATCCTCATGCCGGCCCGCATGGCGGCGGGCGACGCCGCCGCCTGGCAGGTGGTGGCGGCGGTG
>DATARC010000150.1:0-6523 GCA_036264335.1 Candidatus Dormiibacterota bacterium | reverse complement strand
AGGGTGACGGATGTCGGCAGCGCATTGGCGTAGACGACGAAACCGCCCGCGATGCTGAAAAGGACCGCGAGCGCGGCAGCAACGGGGATCCAGCCTCGACCGGCGAGCCCCTTTCTTCGGGGTCGCCGCAAGGCTGCGGCCGGCAGTGACGTGGGCGGAAACTTTTGCAAGGGCGTAAGGAAAACGGGCCGGAGGCGAATTATGTCACGGTGGTCGTTGGGTTTGGCCGGTTTATGATCGGCGGCTCGCGCATTCCTCGCAGGTGCACAGGCCCCGCAACAACGAGAAGGTGTACAGCCCGGTGGCGTGCCCGCTCTGAAAGGCGATCTGCAGCGCGTACTGGCCGATGAGACTCACGTCCTGCAGACGGAGCTCCTCCGGAGCGAGGCTCTTGACACGCGACAGCCGGCCTGGGGAGCCGGCTTCTCCACGGCACTCGGCGCAGGGACATGCCCAGCGGAGCTGATCTCCCGAGTAAGCGCTGCGGTGGCCGTCCTCCCATTCGATGTCCATCGCGTTGCGCTCGCGGTCGACGTCTACGTTGACTGGAAATGGGTCGGGGTCTTGCAGCGGTCGGCCTTAGCGGACGTTGATGACCGGCAGCTGCCGGAACGACTGGATCGAGGTGCGCGCTGCCACCTGTGAGGCGATGTGCGTGAACGCTTGCGCTCCTGCCGACTCCGGTCTGGAGATGACGACGGGGGTGCCCGCATCGGCGTCCTCGCGGATCCCCTCCTCGAGCGGAATCGCGCCCAGGAAGGGCACGCCAAGACGCTTGGCTGCAGACTCCGCGCCGCCGTGGCTGAAGATCTCGTGGCGGTGCCCGCAGTTAGAGCACACATACCAGCTCATGTTTTCGATCAGACCGAGCGGCGTGACGTTCAGCTTCCTGAACATCTGAAGGGCCTTGACTGCGATGTCGGTGGCGACATCCTGCGGTGTGCAGACGATGGCGACTCCGGTCAGTGGGATCGCCTGGGCGAGCGTCAACGAGGCATCGCCGGTTCCGGGAGGGAGGTCGATCACGAGGTAATCGAGGCGCCCCCAATCGACCTGCACCATCATCGCCTCGATCGCCTTGCCGACCATCGGCCCGCGGTAGATCGTCGGCTGCTCGCCGGGGTAGATCAGGCCGAACGACATGACCTTCAGGCCATGCGCATCGACCGGCTGCAAGCGGCCGTTGACCTGCTCGGGCACCGCGTGCGAACCGATCATCGCGGGGACCGAGGGGCCATAGATATCCGCGTCAAGGAGGCCGACCTCCGCCCCGGCCTTGCGTAGGGCGGCAGCCAGGTTGACAGCGACTGTCGATTTGCCGACGCCGCCCTTGCCCGAGGCGACGGCGATCGTCTGCTTGACACCGGGCAGGATCTCCGAGGGCTTGGGCCGCATGAAGGCCGGCCGCACGTTGGCGGTCATGCGGACCTCAACGGCCGTGACGCCGGGGATGTCTCCCACCAGGTCTTGCGCTTGCGATTTGAAGCGGTCGCGCACCGGGCACGCAGGCGTCGTGAGCTCGAACGTGAAGCTGACCTTGCCCTGCGGGCTGACCTCCAGCTCCTTGATCATCCCGAGGCTCACGACGTCGCGGCCGAGGTCGGGGTCTTGGATGTGGGAGAGCACGCCCAGAACCTGCTCGGTCGATGGAGCGGTCATTGCCCACGCATGTTACCGAGAGTCGAGACCGCACTCCGGTTTCTCTGACGCGCCTGCTAACTTCGATGTGGCATGAGCCAGGCCACGCTGCTCGCGCATCAAGCGGCCTGTCGCGCCTGCCATCGGTGCGTCGACGACGGCATCATCCCTGAAGCCAACCCGACCTTCGCCGGACAGTGGCGAGCCCCCTTCATGCTGGTCGGCCAAGCCCCCGGGCCGACCGAGCGCGTGTCACGGCGGCCCTTTGACGGCCGCGCGGGCAAGGAGCTCGACCGCTGGATGTTGCGCGCCGGCTTCGCGAGCGCAGAGGAGTTCCGCAGGCTCACCTACATCGCGGCCCTCATGCGCTGCTTCCCCGGGCGCAATGCGGCCGGCACCGGCGATCTCCGGCCACCGGCAGCCGCGATCGCCAACTGCGCCCACTGGCTCGATGCCGAGCGCGACCTGCTCAAGCCCAGAGTCCTGATCCCGGTCGGCCTGATGGCAATCAATCGATTCCTCGGGCCTGGATCGCTCGAGGGCCGGGTCGGCGAGCGTTTCGGCGAGCGTCCAGTGATGGTGCCGTTGCCCCACCCATCCGGCACCAGCCGCTGGCTCAACGACCCCGCCAATCGGGAGCGGTTGGCGGGCGCGCTCGAGCTGATCGCCGACCTCCGCACCCGCCTCACCACGGCGTCCAACAAAAATCTCAGCAACGTCGCGCGCAGCGGTTAGCCTGCATGCACAGCCTGCGCGCCGGTCGCAGTGGCCCATAGATAGGAGAAGGAAGCGTGAAGTACTTGCTCGTGTACTACGGAGGGGGAATGCCCGAGACACCGGCTGCGCAGGCCAGGGTCCTGAAGCAGTGGGAGAAGTGGTTCGCCAAGCTCGGGCCGGCGATGGTCGATGGCGGCAACCCATTCTCCGGGGCGGTCAACAAGATCCGCGCGGACGGGAGCGTCGCCAAGGGACCGATCGGCAAGCGAGCCACGGGTTACAGCATCATCGACGCGCCGTCGCTCGACAAGGCGACGAAGTCGGCCAAGGGTTGCCCGATCATCAAGAGCGGCGGCGAGATCGCTGTCTACGAAACGTTCAACGCGATGTAACGGTTGCCTTCCTTTCTTGTCGAGCGAGATGGCGGGCGCGCGGTAATTCTCGGCGACGACGCTCGCCACCTGGCTCGATCGCTGCGCGCTCGGGTGGGGGAGGAGATCGAGGTCGTCGACCCCAGAGGCTTCATGCTCACGCTCCGCCTCGACCGGGTGTCGCCTGACCGGGTGGAGGGCACAGTTGTCGCCGAGCGGGCGCACAGCCCCGAACCGCTCGCGCGAATCGTGATCGCGATCGCTCACCTGCCTGCCCCTGCGCTCGAGCTGGTCCTCTCCAGATGCACCGAGGCGGGGGCGTTTGCTTTTCACATCATCCAGGCCGACCGCAGCGTCGCGCGAGGTGCCAAGCCCGACCGCTGGCACACCATCTGCCGCGAGGCGGTGATGCTCGCCGGCCGGCTCGCAATCCCCGAGGTCTATGGGCCGTCATCGCTCGACGAGGTCTTGAAGGTGAGCGACAGCCCTGTGATGCTCACCCGCTCCGCTCCAGTGCGGCTGGCCGAAGTTCTGCAGCCGCGAGACCTCACTCTCTTGATCGGCCCAGAGGGAGGTTGGTCGGCACGTGAGCTGGCCCTGGTTGCCCGGCAAGCCACCCTCGGGCCGCGCAACCTGCGAGCCGACACCGCGGCCCTGGTCGCGCTGGCGACGGCCCTGGCGAGCCGCGCATAGCAACGCTTCCCATGTCGCTTCGAAATGAGATAACATTGGGCATGGGATGGTGGAGCAGAAGGTCTCGCGAGACCTCGTCGACTCGAGTTGCCCGGTCTCCGTAGACCTGGCGGTCTTCACGCTGGCGGGCCGCGAGCTCAGCGTGCTGCTCCGGCGGCGCACCGAGCCGCCCTATCCAGGCTTCTGGGCGCTCCCCGGCGGGTTGCGGTGCCCGGGCTCTTCGCTGGACTCGCAGGCTCGCGCGCTCCAGGCCGGCATCACGGGCGTGGACGGCGGCTGGATCGAGCAGCTCAAGACCTTTCACCGCCCGCAGCAGCTCGACCAGGCCGGCCACGTAGTGGTGCCCGGCCGAGATCCGCGCGGCGACGTCCTCTGCGTCGCCTACATCGCGATCGTTCCCGTCGCTGCGGCCGAGGCATGCGCCGGCGACAAGGATGGGGTCGAGCAGGAATGGCACCCCGTGAGGCGGCTTCCCGTCGAGATGGCATTCGACCACCGCGAGGTCGTCGACTATGCGGTGCGGCGCCTCCGCAGCAAGGTCGGCTACTCATCGGTCGGGTTCCAGCTGCTGCCATCCGAGTTCACGATCTCGGAGCTCCAGCACGTCTATGAGGCGGTGCTGGGGCTGTCGATCAACCGCGGCAACTTCTGGCGCCGGGTCGTCGACCGCGGGGTGATCGAGCAGACAGGCAAGGAGCGAAACGTTCGCGGCAAGAAGGCCTACCTCTTCCGTTTCACCCAGCAGGCTTTCGGCCTGCGCGAGGAGCCCGATGGTTTCATCGAAGCCTGACCTGCGCCAGGTGGTGGCCGCCGCCCTTGCCGAAGACCTCGGCGATGCGAATGTGGACGTCACGACCGGATCGATCGTCGACCCGGGCCTGATGGGCGAAGCCGTGGTGGTGGCTCGCAAGCCCGGAGTCTTGAGCGGCGGCGACGCCGCTGCGCGCGTGTTCGAGATGATCACGCCTCGCAGCGAGTACCGCGCGCTGGTTCCAGATGGCGCTCGCCTGGAAGCGGGCGATGAGGTCGCGCGGGTGACCGGTTCGTTGAGCTCGATCCTCATCGGCGAGCGCACCGCCCTCAATTTCCTGCAGAGGCTCTCAGGGATTGCGACGCTGACGCGCCGGTACGCGGATGCGCTGGCGCCCTACCCGAACGTGACGCTCCTGGACACGCGCAAGACGACCCCGGGGCTGCGTTCGCTCGAGCGGGCCGCCGTGCGCGCCGGGGGCGGCCACAACCACCGCGACGGCCTATGGGACGCGATCCTCATCAAGGACAACCACGTCGCAGCCGCCGGCGGCGTCGGTGAGGCGGTCAGGAGAGCGCGCAAGGCGGGGTTGCCGGTGGAGGTCGAGGTCGAGACTCTCGAGCAGCTCGACGAAGCGCTCGGTGTTGGCGCAGAGATCGTGCTGCTCGACAACATGCCGGTCGAGCTGATGCGGCGCGCGGTTGAAATCACAGCCGGCCGCGCGAAGTTGGAAGCCTCAGGGGGCATGACCTTGGAAGGAGCCGTCGCGGCTGCACGAGCGGGGGTGGATCGGATCTCGGTCGGAGCGCTGACGCATTCGGCACCGGCGCTGGACCTGAGCCTGGAGGTGACAAGGACATGGCGGTAGAACAGATCTCACTCGAGGCGGACGCCGCCGAGTACTCGCGGCGCGACGTGCCGCGCGACATCGCAGGCATGAGCGCGGAGATTCGGGAGCTCGCCCGAAAGCGGAACGCCGTCATCCTCGCGCACAACTACCAGGTGCCCGAGGTACAGGATGTGGCCGACTACGTCGGCGACTCATTGGGTCTTTCCCGTCAGGCCGCGGCGACGCCCTCGGACCTGATCGTCTTTTGCGGCGTCCATTTCATGGCCGAGACGGCGGTCATCCTCAGCCCCAAGAAGCGAGTCCTCATTCCTGACCTCGCCGCCGGGTGCTCGCTGGCGGCCACCATCAACGCGGATAAGCTCGCGGCATGGAAGTCGGAGTTCCCTGACGCAGTGGTCGTTTCGTATGTGAACACGACCGCGGAAGTGAAAGCGCTCAGCGACTACTGCTGCACATCGGGCAACGCTGAGCGAGTCATCCGCGCGATCCCGGAGGACAAAGAGATCCTGTTCCTGCCCGACATGTTTCTCGGCACCTACCTGGAGAAGGTGACCGGCCGCAAGATGCACGTCTGGCCGGGCGAGTGTCACGTCCATGCCGGCATCCGGCCCGCGGACATCGACCGAGCGCGCGCGGAGCACGGCGACGCCGACCTGCTCGTCCACCCCGAATGCGGCTGCGCGAGCCAGTGCATGTACTTCAAGGCGAGCGGCGACATCGACGCAGATCGGACGCACATCCTCAGCACCGAGGGCATGGTCAAGCATGCCCAGCAGCATCCAACCCGAAGCTTCGTCGTCGCCACCGAGCTCGGGATCATGCACCGTCTGGCCAAGGAAGCGCCGCAGGGTCGCTTCTACGCCGCGAGCGAACGCGCCATCTGCCGATACATGAAGAAGATCACGCTCGAGAAGCTGCTCATCTCGCTGCGCGACGACGTGTTCGAGGTGACGGTGCCCGAGGACGTTGCAGACCGCGCGCGGGGCGCCATCCAGCGAATGGTTGAGCTATGACCACTCCGGATGCTCGCCGTCACGTGCTCACCGACATCCTGGTCATCGGGGACGGGCTCGCGGGCTCCGCTGCGGCGCTCGACGCAGCGCGGCTCGGCGCGCGGGTCGCTCTCGTGTCGGCCGGAGCCGCCTCGTCCGAGCGGGCGCAGGGCGGCATCGCGGCGGCTGTGCTGCCCGAGGACTCGCCGCGGCTTCACGCAATCGACACGCTGGCCGCCGGCGCCGGCCTGTGCGATCCCGACGCGGTGACGATGCTGACCTCGGCGGGTCCGGAGACCGTCCACTGGCTGGAGTCGCTTGGCGTGCGCTTCGACGGTGGTGCTGCCCGAGAGGCCGCCCACTCGATGGCTCGCGTCCTTCATCTCGGTGGCGACCAGAGCGGTCACACGCTGATGGCTTTCGTGCACGCGGCGATCGACCGCGAGCCAGGCATCACGCGGTTCGCTGCGCGGCTCCATTCCCTCCTCGGTGACGGGGTGTGCGAAGGCGC
>DATARC010000202.1:0-7176 GCA_036264335.1 Candidatus Dormiibacterota bacterium | reverse complement strand
TCCTTGGTCCTGCATCCGACGACTACATCGAGCTGTTAGATCGATTCTCCGCGGCGCAACCCAAGACCGAGCCGCACTACTACCTCACATTGCTTGGCACGCATCCCGATCACCGCGGACGCGGCGTGGGAATGCGCCTCCTCGCTCACACGCTCGAGCTGGTCGATGCCGAGCACATGCCCGCCTACCTCGAGTCGACGAACCCGGCGAACAACGAGCGGTACACGCGCGTTGGCTTCGAACCGATCGGCGAATTCTCGAATCCCGGCGGCACGGCTGTCGTGACCACAATGTGGCGGCCGGCCCGATGACCTCAGCGTGAGGAGGGACGCGCCGTTGTCTCCTCAACCGGATGGTCGTACGCGAAGAAGATGTAGTCCTGCGACACGGTCTTCACGCCGAGGTCGTTAAGCAGTCTGAGAAGCTGCGCGCGGTGGTCGGTGCCGTGATTGGCGACCTGGATCAGCACCTGCCACAGGATGAGGTCCTTGTCCTCCCCTTCCGCAAATGGCTTCTGCAAGAGCATGTCGTCCCGCAGCGTCGACAAGTAGTCCCGCACCTGTTGCTCGACCACGTCCCATCGCGAACGAATCGCGTCGCGGTCGACGAAGCTTGCCGGATCAGGTCCTTCTACGAACTCCACGCCTCGCAGGCCGGTGAACCATGCCTCATCGACATTCATGAGATGCACGATCTGGTTTCGGATCGACCCATGTGAGTACTCCACTTCCTGCGTGAACTGTTCGTCGGACAACGGCGTGACGTACTTGTCCCAGACGGTGCTGTTCTCGTTGAAGTGATAGTCGAAGAGGTGGCGAAACGCATCTGCATTCATATCGGCAACGGGCTCCTGAGGATCAGGCGGGGCGATTGAGGGTGGTACGAATCCCTCACTTCAGCTATTTTGACAACCCCGTAATGACTCCGGATGGAGGCGCGTTACACCAGCGTTGATTCATGCACTCCGCCGCCATCTGATCGCCCTGATCGTGATCGTGGCGCTCGTCGCCGCCGTCATCCACGTCGTGAGCGACTGGCGCCGCGGCTCGGTGAACACCGACCTGCCCACCGGCACTGTAGTTCTCACCTCGCCATCGCCCGCGGCCTCCCCCACGCCGGTGACCTCGAATGACGCCGCCAGCCTGCAGAACGACATCGGCTCGATCCTCGTCGTGGCTCAAGGCGGCCCCACGATCTCGCCCACGCTTCGATCGCTGATCATGAAAGGAAGAGTCGGCGGCGTGCTGCTGTTCGCATCCAACTTCAGGACCGCCGCGGGGTTGAAGGTGTGGACGAATCAGCTGCGTTCGATTGCATCCGCAGCGTGCCTTAGTCATCCGCTGCTGGTGATGGTCGACGAGGAAGGCGGTCAGGTGAACCAGGTGAAAGCGTCTTTCGCAGGGCCGTCCCAGCTGGCTGTCGGTGCCGCAGGGGCCGCAAGCGTCCGCGCGCAGGAAAAACGCGTCGGCGCCGGCCTTCGCCAGCTTGGCGTCGGCCTGGATCTTGCTCCGGTCGCTGACGTTCGCACCAATGCCAAAGACCTCGTGATCGGCGATCGCTCGTTCGGATCCAATGTGACAACCGTGGGTCCCCTGGTCGCGGCCGCCGTGAAGGGACTCCACGACGGCGGCGTTGGGGCGACCCTGAAGCACTTTCCCGGTCTGGGCGGCGCAGCCGGCGACCCTCACGTCGCGATCCCCACCGACAGCGAGAGCGCGGCGCAGTGGGCCCGCGTGCAAATGCCTGCGTTCAAGGCGGGCATCGCGGCCGGCGCAGACGCAGTGATGACGACGGCGGTTTACGTCCCCGGCCTCGGCGCGTCGCATGTGCCCGCCATGCTCTCGGCCGCCGTGGTGAGCCGGTTGAGGACCCAGCTCGGTTTCCAGGGCGTGATCATGACCGACTCGCTCAGCATGGGCGGAGTCGGCGCCCGGTACCCGCTGCCAACGGCCGCGGTCATGGCGGTCGCGGCCGGCAACGACCTCATCCTGCTCAGCAATGGCGATCCCGTTTACGAGAGCAAAGCGATGTCCGCAATCAAAGCCGCGGTGCTGTCGGGCCAGCTCGATCGAGCAAAGCTGCACGAGTCGGCGCTGCGTGTGAACCAGCTGCGCGACAAGTGGGGCTTGCCGCTGACGCCATGCATGAGCTGACGATCTCGCCGCGCTAAGCCCAACTTCTTGGCCCGATAGACTCGTTTGGTGACTCCCCGAACCATCGCAATGCTCGTCGCATGCGCGCTCGCACTCAGCGCGTGCTCGCGAAACACGCCAAACGCAACCGCATCGCCAACCCCAACCCCTGTGGCCGGCAACATCGCGTGGACGAGCTGCGGCGGCGGCTTCCAGTGCGGCACCGTGAAGGTTCCGCTGGATTACGCGCATCCGGATGCGGGCACCATCGACATCGCGCTGAACCGCAAGCCCGCGACGATTCCATCCCAACGCATCGGCTCATTGCTGGTCAACCCCGGCGGCCCCGGCGCTTCGGGAATCGACTTTCTCGTCGCGTTCCTGCCGGCTCTGGGATTTCTCAACCGCACCTTTGACCTGATCGGATTCGATCCCCGGGGCATTGGGCGCAGCGCGCCAGTGCGCTGCCTCGACGGCCCGCACATGGACGCGTTCGTTGCGCTCGACGGCGTCCTCGATGATCCGCAGGAGAAGGCGGCCGCGATCCAGGCTGACAAGGACTTCGCTGCCGGCTGCGAACAGCTGAGCGGCAAGGTTCTGCCGTTTGTCGACACCGTCAGCGCCGCGCGCGACATGGACGTGATGCGGGCGGCGCTCGGCGATGACAAGCTCACCTACCTCGGATTCTCGTATGGGACTTACCTCGGTGAGCACTATGCGCACCTGTTTCCGACCCACGTCCGCGCGCTGGTGCTCGATGCCGTCCTCGACCCCTCGCTCTCGCCAGACGACCTCAACATTTCCCAGGCTGCGGCCTTCCAGCAAAACCTCGTCGCCTTCCTGGCCAACTGCAACGCGCACAGGACCGCAGCACCGCGCTGTGCTTTTGCGCAGAGCGGCGATCCCGCCTCGAAGATCGATGCCCTGATGCAGCGACTCGACACCACTCCATTGCCGGTCGGAAACCGGCAGCTGACCCGAGCCATGTTCGAAACCGCAGTGGCCGCCGAGCTCTATGACCAGAGCTCGTGGCCCGACCTCGACCTCGGGCTGACGCAGGCGGACAAAGGCCAGGGCAGCTTGTTGATGAGCTTTGCCGACTCGTACTTGAAGCGGAAGCCGAACGGCACCTATGACAACGAGATCGAGGCCAACTACGCGGTCAATTGCCTCGACCATCCCGCGCCGACCGACCTTTCCGCCTACGACAAGCTCGCCTCTGCGTACGCGCAGGCTTCGCCGTTCTTCGGTCCCTCGTTCCAGTACTCCAGCCTGCCTTGCGCGTACTGGCCGGCCAGGCCAACCGGCAAGACGGGACCGCTGAACGTGGCCGGTGCGCCGCCGATTCTGCTCGTCGGCGGGACCAACGACCCCGCCACGCCGTACGCCTGGGCGGTGGCGGCGCACAAGCAGATCGCCGGATCGATCCTGCTCACCCGCAATGGCAACGGCCATGGCTCCTACGGCGTCAGCGTGTGCGCCACAGTGGCCGAGATCAGATACCTCGTCAACCTCACGCTGCCGGCGGACGGCGCTGTCTGCAGCAGCTGAGCGAGCGTGTGCGGTCGTACTTAGGCCGCGGGTACTTTGACCTTGGCTTTGTTGAAGGTCAGCTTGCCACCCGCCACATCGACCTCGACCGTGTCGCCCTCGGAGAAGTTGCCCTCGAGCAGCTGCATCGCGAGCGGGTCCTGGACCATGCGCTGGATGGCCCGCTTCAGCGGTCGAGCTCCATAGACCGGATCCCAGCCCCGCTGGGCGAGCAGCCGGCGCGCGGCATCCGTGACCACCAGCTTGATCCTGCGATCCGCCAGGCGCCTCTCCAACCGGACCAGCTGAATGTCGACGATCTTGGTCAGCTGCTGCTCGGTCAACGGCTTGAAGACGACCACCTCGTCGACGCGGTTCAGGAACTCAGGACGGAAGTGGTCGCGCAGCACGCCATTCACGGCGTCGCGCACCTCCTCGAAGGTTCGGTCTGACATCTCCTGGATCAGCTGGCCCGCCAGGTTCGAGGTCATGATCAAAACCGTGTTGCGGAAGTCCACGGTGCGGCCCTGGCCGTCGGTGAGCCGGCCGTCATCGAGGATCTGCAGCAGCACGTTGAACACGTCGGGATGCGCTTTCTCGATCTCATCGAAAAGGACCACCGCATAAGGGCGGCGGCGAACCAGCTCGGTCAGCTGTCCACCCTCGTCGTAGCCCACATAACCAGGCGGGGCACCGAGCAGCCTGGCCACCGTGTGCTTTTCCTGGTACTCCGACATGTCGAGCCGGATCAGCGCCTGCTCGTCGTCGAACAAGAATTCCGCGAGCGCTCGAGCAAGCTCCGTCTTGCCGACCCCGGTCGGGCCGAGGAACAGGAACGAGCCGATCGGGCGGTTTGGATCTGACAACCCCGAACGCGAGCGGCGAACTGCGTTGGCGACGGCAGCGACGGCCTCTTCTTGGCCGATGACGCGGTGGTGCAGGCGCTCTTCCATCTGGATGAGCTTGGCCACCTCGCCCTCCATCAACCTGGTGATCGGGATGTGCGTCCACCGGCTGACGATCTCGGCGATGTCCTCCTCGTCGACCTCTTCCTTCAACAGGGCGTGCCCACCCTGCAGCTCCGCGAGACGCGAATTGGCGTTCTGCAGCTCCTTCTCGAGCTCGACGGCCTTGCCGTAACGAAGCTCTGCCGCCTTGCCGAAGTCGGCAGCGCGCTCCGCACGATCGGCATCGGCGCGCACGCCCTCGATCTTCGCCTTGAGGGCCTGGATCTTTCCGATGACCTCTTTCTCCTGCTCCCACCTCGAACGCAGCGAAGTGCGCTGCTCGGCCAGCTGCGCGAGCTGACGCTCCAGTGCCGCGAGGCGCTCTTTGGATGCTTTGTCCGTTTCCTTCTTCAAAGCCTGTCGCTCGATCTCCAGCTGCCGGATCTGCCGCTCCAGCTCGTCGAGCTCCGCCGGCAGCGAGTCGATCTCGGTCCTGAGCTTCGCCGCCGCCTCGTCGATGAGGTCGATGGCCTTGTCGGGCAGGAACCTATCGGTGATGTATCTGTGTGAAAGCACCGCTGCGGCCACGATGGCCGAGTCCTTGATGCGCACTCCGTGGTGCACCTCGTAGCGCTCACGAAGTCCGCGCAGGATGCTGATGGTGTCCTCAACGGTCGGCTCCGACACCATGACCGGTTGGAACCGCCGTTCGAGGGCCGCGTCCTTCTCGATGTGCTTGCGGTATTCGTCCAGCGTCGTCGCCCCGATCGCCCGGAGCTCGCCGCGCGCGAGAGCCGGCTTGAGCAGGTTGGCCGCGTCGATGGCCCCTTCAGCGGCGCCCGCGCCGATCAGGGTGTGAAGCTCATCGATGAAAAGGATCACCTGGCCGTTCGAGCTCTCTATCTCCTTCAACACAGCCTTCAGGCGGTCTTCGAACTCACCGCGGAACTTGGTCCCGGCGACCAGTGAACCGAGGTCGAGCGAGATCACCCGCTTGCCCTTCAGGCCCTCGGGTACGTCGCCCTGAGCGATTCGCTGCGCCAGGCCTTCCGCGATCGCTGTTTTGCCGACACCTGGCTCGCCAATGAGGACGGGATTGTTCTTGGTCCGCCTCGAGAGCACCTGGATGACACGCCTGATCTCCTCGTCACGGCCGATGACGGGGTCGAGCTTGCCGTCGGCGGCGAGCTTGGTCAGGTCGCGCCCGTACTTCTCGAGCGCCTGGTACTTGGACTCAGGGTTCTGGTCGGTGACCCGCTGACTGCCGCGAATCTGCCGCAAGGCTTTGAGCAAGGCGTCGTGGTTCGCGCCTGCGTCCTTGAGCGCTTTGTGATCGGCAAGGGCAAGTAGAAGGTGCTCAGTTGAGATGTACTCGTCCTTGAGCTTCTCGGCTTCCTGCTCCGCCTGGTCGAGCGCCTTGTTGAGGGCCGGGCTGATGTAAGGCTGGCCGCCGCCGCTGACCTTGGGGAAACGCTCAACGGTCGAGACGAGCGCCGGCTCCAGTGCCTGGACCGAGACGCCGGCACGTTCGAGCAAGGTGGGTCCGACGCCCTCTGACTGGCGGATGAGCGCGAGCAGCAAGTGCTCCGGCTCGACCGCCTGCTGGCCCAGGCCGCTCGCCAGCTCGGCCGCCTCCTGGAGCGCTTCCTGCGCCTTCTCCGTGAACCTGTCCAACTTCATGATTTCAGGCTACCCCGCACATTCGTTCGTGAAACGGAAGCCCCGTAATCTTTGGCTGAATGCCTGAGCTGCCCGAGTTGGAGGCCCTGAGAATCCGTCTCGCCCCACGCCTGGAGGGAAAGCTCATAACCGCAGCGACAGTCAATCCAAAGAAGGCCCACATGCTCAGGTACCCCGTCGAAAACTTTGCGAATGAGCTGCCCGCTCGCCGCATCGTCTCACTTATCAGGCGGGGGAAACACCTCGTGTTCGGCACCGAGCTGGGCGGCGGAGGATCGGAGAGGTGGCTGGTGATCAACCCGATGCTGGGGGGCAGGTTCCAGCTTGCGGACGGGTCGACGCCCGTACCCGCGACTGAGGTGTTCACGATCCGGGTCGAAGGCAAGCAGGAGATGCGATACCTCGATTTCCGCGACATGGGCAGGATCTACTGGGTCACCGATCTGGACAAGGAGGTGCCCGGGTGGTCATTGCTGGGGCCCGAGGCAGACTCCGTGACCGAAATGGGCATCGAGGTGTTCCGCAAGCGCCTGCGCCGATTCCGCGATGAGCTCAAGGACCTGCTTCGGAACCAGGAGTTCCTGGCCGGCATCGGAAATGCTTACTCGGACGAGATCCTGTTCGAGGCGCGGCTGCTGCCTCTGCGCCGGCGGGCATCGCTGAAGCCGGCAGAGGAGGAGGCGCTGTTCGAGGCCGTCCCCAGAGTGCTGGCCCGAGCTATCGAGGCGATCCTGGCCAACCCGAATTACGAGGAGTCGAAGCAGGACCGCTCGTTCATGGCGGTGCATATGAAAGGAGGGAAAACCTGCCCGCGGTGCGGGCACCGGATCAGCCAGCTGGGCTCAAACCGAGAACCGCTGAACTTCTGCAGAGGCTGCCAGCTCTGA
>DATARC010000115.1:0-5250 GCA_036264335.1 Candidatus Dormiibacterota bacterium | reverse complement strand
AACAGAGTTGGGTTGGGTGGCTCTGAGCCTGGGGGCTGTGCGCGACCAGGAGGTGTTGCTCGAAAGGCTGCGCGAGAGGGCACGGTCGCTGCCGGCCAACGACCTGCGATCGGCGCTGGGAGTCCTGCATCTGCTCGAGGTCGATATCGACGGCTTGCGCAAGAAGCTGCTCGCCGACCTTGACTCCACGCGCTACGTGGACCTGCTGGAGCGCCTCGTGGGCGCTGCGCACGCGCCTTCTGTTTTGCCTGAAGCGGAACAACCCGCCGGGACCGTGCTGCCGGCGCTGGCCACCGCTCCGTGGCGGCGCCTGCGCTCGGCGGTCAGGAACCTCACCGACCCGCCCGCGGACGCGGATCTTCACCGCATTCGCATCCTGGCCAAGCGAGCTCGTTATGCGGCTGAGGCAGTGGCGCCCGTGGTTGGTCCGGGAGCTGTTTCGTTTGCTCGCAGCGCGGCCAAGCTGCAGACGATCCTGGGCGAGCACCAGGACAGCGTCACCGCCCAGGCATGGCTGCGCGGCACACGCATCGGCGGGCGACGCGCGTTTGTCGCGGGCGAGCTCATCGCGATGGAGCACATTGCCGCCGAGGATGCGCGCAAGAAATGGACGAAGGTCTGGAAAGCTCTGGACCGCAAGGATCTGCGCGACTGGATGCCCGCGAAGTAAGGTGCCGACTCTTTTCTTCGTGCGGCACGCCAAGGCAGGCAATCGAACCCGCTGGGAGGGCAACGATCGCGAGCGTCCGCTGACCAAGAGCGGGCGCAAGCAGGCGGAGGAGCTGGTCTCCCTCCTCGGTTCGTATCCCATCACCCAGGTCTGGTCCAGCCCGTACCTCCGTTGCGTGCAGACCGTGGAACCGATCGCGAAGGCCCGCAAGCTCAAGGTCCAGGAGACGCGGCATCTCGCCGAGGGGGCGAGGTTGAAGGGGGCCTATCGATTCATCGAGGACCCCGATCTGGACGACACGGTGCTGTGCACGCACGGGGACGTGATCATGGAGCTGGTCGACGATCTCATCAGGCGCCGCCTTGTCAAGGCCTCGCAAGCCGCGTATGACAAGGGGTCGACCTGGGCGGTCGAGGTCGAGGACGGATCGCCTGTCGGGGCGCGCTACATCCCCGCGCCTTGACCGCGCTGGGGACGGCCATGCGAGCTGCGCTGGCTGCCGCCGCCGACCCCGAACGAGCCCCGCGAATGCAGGCTTACATGAAATCGGAGATGCCTTATCGGGGCATCTCCGCTCCGGATATGCGTGAGATCTCCAAGAGAATCTTTGCCGACCATCCGCTGGAGACCTGCGATGAATGGCGTGCCGCGGTGCTGGAGCTGTGGCGGGAGGCGAGGTTTCGCGAGGAGCGGCATGCGGCGATCGAGCTCCTGGGCGATCGCCGGCACAAGGACTGCAGGACGCCCGAGATGTTGCCCGTGTACGAAGAGCTCATCACCACTGGCGCGTGGTGGGACTACGTCGACAGCGTCGCCGGCCATGTGGGAAACCTTCTGAGGTTGCATGCGACCGAGGTGCGTCCGGTGATGCGCGCGTGGAGCACCGACCAGGACATGTGGAAGCGGCGGGTCTCGATCATCTGCCAGATCTCGTTCAAGAAGGACACCGACCTTGACCTGCTCTATGCCAACATCGAGCCCAACCTCGCGGACCGGAGATTCTTCATCCGCAAGGCGATCGGCTGGGCGCTCAGGGCTTATGCATGGACCGATCCCGAGGAGGTGGCACGCTATGTGGCTGCAAATGAGGCGACGATGAGCGGGCTGAGCAAGAGGGAAGCTTTGAAGAACGTGAAGGGACGTCGATGACCGTCACTCTGCGCGGCGCCGGCGTGGGGGAGGAGCAGGTCGTGGCCGTGGCCCGGCACGGCGAAGCGGTCGCGCTCGCGCCGGCCGCGAAGGCGAAGATGGACCGCAGCCGCCTGCGGGTCGAGAAGGCGGCCTCGTCGCGCGAGCCCGTTTACGGGGTCTCCACCGGCTTTGGGGCGCTGGCTGGAACCCGTGTCCCGCCACTGCGCCAACCAGAGCTGCAGCTGGCGCTCATCCGCTCTCATGCCGCGGGCATGGGGCCACCCGTCGACGGGGAGGTGGTGCGCGCGACGATGCTGCTGCGGGCTCGCACGCTCTCGATGGGCCTCTCGGGAGTCAGGCCCGCGGTGGCCGAGGCGCTCATTGCGCTGTTGAACGCGAAGATCACCCCTGTCGTGCCGCGCTACGGATCCGTCGGCTGCAGCGGAGACCTCGCGCCCCTGGCCCACATCGCGTTGGCGCTTGTCGGCGAGGGTGAGGTCGTCGACGCCGAAGGCGTGACCAGAGCTGCGCTGCCGGCGCTGAAGGCGGCCCGGGTGAAACCCCTGAAGCTCGAGACCAAAGAAGGGCTGTCGCTCATCAACGGCACCGATGGGATGCTGGGCATGCTCGCCCTGGCCTGCGCGGACGCGGAGCGATGCTTCCGAATCGCCGACATCACCGCCGCGATGTCCGCCGAGGCGTTGATGGGCACCGACAGGACATTCCAGAAGCAGCTGCATGAGATTCGACCACACGCCGGCCAGGTTGCGAGCGCCGCCAACCTGGTCGCGATGCTTCGCGGTTCCGGGATCGTCGCCTCGCACAGGCATTCGCAGCACGCGGTCCAGGATTCCTACTCGGTTCGCTGCAGCCCGCAGGTCGCGGGAGCGGCGCGCGACACGCTCGACTTTGCGCGCCGGACGGCTGCGGTCGAGCTGGCGTCGGTGGTCGACAACCCGGTGGTGCTGGAGAACGGCGCCGTGGAGTCGACGGGCAACTTTCACGGGGAACCTCTCGCCTTTGCCGCGGACTTTCTCGCCATCGCGGCCGCCGAGGTCGGCGCGATCTCCGAGCGCCGCCTCGATCGTCTGCTGGATCCGCATCGCTCCGAGGGCCTGCCGCCGTTCCTCGCGGAGGAGCCTGGAGTGAACTCAGGGCTGATGGTCGCCCAGTACACGGCTGCCGCTCTCGTGGCCGAGAACCGGCGCCTTGCCGCCCCGGCCAGCGTCGACTCGATTCCCACCTCGGGCATGCAGGAGGATCACGTTTCAATGGGGTGGGGAGCCGCACTAAAGCTGCGAACCGTGCTCGAAAACCTCACACACATCCTCGCGGTCGAGCTGATGGCCTCCGCCCGCGCCCTCGATCTTCGGGCTCCCTTGATGCCGGCGCCCGCAACGGCGGCGGTCCGAGACCTGGTGCGCACGGTCGTGGGCGGACCGGGGCCGGATCGCTTTCTTGCCCCTGACCTGGCCGCGGCAGAGCTGTTGGTCCGCACCGGCGCCGTGGTGGCGGCGGCAGAGGCGGTTACCGGCCACCTCAAATGACGCGAACGATTCGTGCGCCTCGCGGTGCAGAGCTGACTTGTCTCGGTTGGTCGCAGGAAGCCGCCATGCGCATGCTCATGAACAACCTCGACCCCGCCGTCGCGGAGCGGCCGGAGGATCTCGTCGTCTACGGCGGTACCGGAAAGGCTGCGCGGTCGTGGGAAGCCTTCGATGCCATCGTGCGCGAGCTCAAGGTTTTGAAGGGCGACCAGACGTTGCTGGTGCAGTCGGGCAAGCCGGTTGGCGTCTTCAACACGCACGAGTGGGCGCCACGGGTCCTCATCTCCAACTCGATGCTGGTGCCCGAGTGGGCGACGTGGGACGAGTTCCGGAGACTCGAGGCACTCGGTCTGACGATGTACGGCCAGATGACCGCAGGGTCATGGATCTACATCGGCACGCAGGGCATCCTGCAGGGCACGTACGAGACGTTCGCCGCGATCGCTCGCAAGCGCTTTGACGGCTCGTTGGCCGGCACGATCACCCTGACCGCGGGTCTTGGGGGCATGGGCGGCGCGCAGCCCCTGGCCGTAACTCTCAACGGTGGAGTAGTCATCTGCGTTGAGGTCGACGAGGAGCGGATCGCTCGCCGGCTCGAACATCGTTACCTCGACGTGAGTGTCAGTGACGACCTCGATGCTGCTCTTCGGCTGGCCGAAGAAGCCAAAAAAGCGAAGCGGGCGCTCTCGATCGGGCTCCTCGGAAATGCTGCCGAGGTTTATGGGCAGTTGGTCGCGCGATCTTATGACTTCGATATCGTGACGGACCAGACGTCGGCCCATGACCCGCTGAGTTACATACCTATTGGTTTATCCCCACAGAACGCCCAGGAACTGCGCCTCGATGATCCCGGCCAGTACATCCGACGCGCGCGCGAGAGCATGGCTTATCAAGTCGACGCGATGGCGGACATGATGGACCGCGGCGCGGAGGTGTTCGATTACGGCAACAGCCTCAGGGCCGAGGCAAAGCTGGGAGGCAGCACGCGTGCATTCGACTATCCGGGTTTCGTGCCCGCCTACATCAGGCCGCTGTTTTGCGAGGGCAAGGGTCCGTTCCGCTGGGTCGCGCTGTCCGGCGACCCTGAGGACATCGCGGCTACCGATCGCGCGATGGTCGAGGAGTTCTCGGACAACGAGCCACTGGTTCGCTGGATCAAGGCCGCGGGCGAGCGGGTGGCCTTCCAGGGCCTGCCGGCACGCATCTGCTGGCTCGGGTACGGAGAACGCGCCCGGGCCGGCCTGCGTTTCAACGAGCTGGTGAGGTCGGGCGCCGTCAAGGCGCCGATCGTGATCGGCCGCGACCACCTCGATTCCGGCTCTGTCGCGTCGCCATATCGAGAGACGGAATCGATGCAGGACGGCTCGGACGCGATCGCCGACTGGCCCATCCTCAACGCTCTGCTCAACACCGCGTGCGGGGCGAGCTGGGTGTCAGTCCACCACGGCGGCGGCGTCGGGATGGGCAAGTCGATCCACGCCGGCCAGGTCGTCGTCGCCGACGGGACCGAGCTTGCGGCCGAGCGCGTGCGGCGGGTGCTGGTCGCCGATCCCGGGCTCGGCGTCGTCCGGCACGCCGACGCGGGCTACGAGCAGGCCGTCGACTTCGCCTCCGAGCAGGGGATCCAGATGCCGATGCTCGATCCCGAGCCGGCGCGAGGGTGACCCGGGCCGCGAGCGTAAGCATCGACGGCGCGGCGCAGGTGCTGCGCCCGCCGAGCGACGGACTCGCCTACCTCAGGCACGATCGAGCCAGCGAGCTGACGACCGATCCCGGCGCGCTGACGATCGCGGGCGACTCGATCGCGGCGCTGAACCTCGAGACCGAGGTTGAGACCGAGGCCGAGACCCGCATCGACGCCTCCGGCTGCGCGGTCGTGCCGGGTTTCGTCGACTGCCACAC
>DATARC010000039.1:0-8526 GCA_036264335.1 Candidatus Dormiibacterota bacterium | reverse complement strand
GCGAAGCCGCGTGATCGACGTGCAGCAGTTCGTCGACGTGTCAGCCGTTGATCCGATCTACTTCGAGTCTCGGTACTACGTGGTGCCCGATCGCGAGTGGTCCTCCCCATTCCGGCTGCTGCGCCAGGCGATGGCGGCTGCGGACCGGATGGCGATCGCGTGGTTCACCCTGCGGTCGAGGCGCCACCTCAGCGCGGTGCGACCCTTCGATGACGTAATGCTGTTGACGACCATGGTCCACGCGGATGAGATAGTGAGCTCCGACTTCTGGATCGGCGGTGCGGATTCGACACCGACCGACAAGGAACTCAAGATGGCGCGCCTGCTCATCGACACCCTGTCAGGTCCGTTCGAGCCGGAGCGTTATCCGGACGAGCACCGCCGGCGGCTGCTCGAGGCGATCGACGAGCGCGCTCCGATCGCCGCGGTTGCTGAGACGCCTCCATCGCCGACCAAGGTGCTCGACCTGATGGCGGCGCTCGAGGCCAGCGTCAAGGCCGCGAGGGCGGCTCGAAACGAGGATCAGGCGCCGGGGAAGCCTGGCGCCAGGCGACGCGCGGGCTCGCGCTAGCCAGCTCAAGCAGGGAGATCGCCGAGCCGAAATCGTATTCGCTGAGCGCAGGGTGCTGAACACGGTGCTAGCCTCGACAACAGTCGCTGTGGACGACGAGACCTTCCTGGACGAGCCCTACATCTCAATCCGCTGGCGCGCAGTCCCCAAGATCCTCTACGCGGAATGGAAAGGCTTCGCCACCAGCGCCGAGTTTCGAGCCGCCCTGCTCACTGGTGTGCGAGCGATCAAAGCGCGGCACGTGGTCGGCTACGTCAGCGACGCCCGGAGGGCCAAGATCGTCGTTCCCGACGATCAGCAGTGGGGTCGGGAGGTCTGGCTGCCCCAAGCGGTGGCTGCAGGGTTGCAGCGCATGGCAATCGTCACCGCTTCGGCCGGGCTGGCGAAAGCTGCCTACGACGACGCCGCCACCGAGATGAACAGCCACGGGCTCTTGATGCGAACGTTTCACTCGGTCGAAGCGGCCACCGTCTGGGCTCAGAGCGGGCTGGCGGAGCCGCAGCGCACATAGCGCAGGGTCAGCTCGCGGGGTTGATCCAGCGCGAGGCGATGGTCGCGAGGTCGGCAGGCCTGATGTTCACCTTGATGACATATTCCTTCGCGCCGAGGCCAAGGCATCGCTTGACGTAATTGCTGTCGTCGCTGTTCGACAGCATCACGACTGGAATCTGGCGCGTCGAGTCTTCACCCACCAGTCGCTGGAGGACTTCGATCCCGTCCATCTGTGGCATCCGGATGTCAAGGAAGATCAGCGCCGGTTTCGATACGGCCGCGACCTCAAGACCTGCGGGACCGTCTTTGGCCACGAGGACGCTGTAGCCGCTGCGGGTGAGCGCCAGGCGATACATCTCGGCGACGATCGCATCGTCATCGACGACGAGCACGGTTCCCGCGTGCGATGCCTTGAGCCAGGCCCGTTGCGCGAGAACCGGATCGATCGATCTGGTGCGGCTGACCCAGCCGTCATAGACGGCGCTCATGAGCTCAAGTTCTCGGGTGGTCGATCAAGCCGCAGCCGGAAGACGCTGCCCTGGCCAGGCGAGCTAGAGACCAGTGTCAGCTGGCCGCCCATGCTTTCCGCGAGCCTTCTCCCGATGTACAGCCCGAGGCCGGCGCCGGGCGCCAACGTGTTCGCCCCATCGTCGACTCGTACAAACTCCTCGAACACGGCAGCGTGATGACTGCTTGGAATGCCGCGGCCGGCGTCGTGCACCTCGACCTCGACGAAGCGATCGCTGGTCGCGACGTGCACCTCTACCCGTGCGGGCCTGCTGCTGTATGCGATGGCGTTGTTGATGAGGTTGTCGAGGATCCGGCCTGTGTGCTCTGGATTCCCCACGGCATCGACCGGATGCGGCGGCAACATCACGGTCAACGTCCCACCTGCCAGGTCGGCGAACGGTCGGGCGCGAGCCACCGCTTGCGACGCACATTCGGCGATGTCGAACACCTGGTGATCTACCCCGATGGAACCGCTCTGCACGCGCGCGGCCACCAGCAGCGCATCGACGAGCTTTGCGAGCTCGCTCGCCTTCTGCTCGATCACCGCCAGGGCCTTGTCGGTGCCGTCACGGTCGTCAAGACCAGTCGTCTGCAACATCGACGTATACCCGCTGATGACTGTCACCGGGGTGCGAAGCTCGTGGGCCGCCATGTTGAGAAACTGCGTCTTGGCGGCGCTCGCCAGCTGCAGATCTTCGAAGAGGCGCGCGTTGCGAAGGGCAAGCATCGCGGCGTTGCCCATCAGCTCGAGGATGCCGATCTCGCCGGCGGTGAAAGGCACGTCGCCTTCCCTCGAAACGACCAGCAGGCCCGCCGCCTCGCCCTTCACCATCAGGGGCAGGTTTGCCGTCTGCGCCATCATGCTGAGGGCGTCGCGGAACTCAGGCGCTGCGCGCTCGACTTCGAGACGGCCGCCCACCACCGGCTTACGCTTGGCCAGCGCCTCTTTGACGAGCGGCTGACCCTCGATGTAGTCGAGCGGATACCGCATGCCAACCCATTTGAGCTCTCCCGACCTGGCGTAAGTGGCTTCGATCACCAGCTCGTGCGCCTCGAGGCTCGAGAGCGTGGCCCGGTCCGCTTCAACCGCATCCAGCGTGTGATTGAGGAGAAGCTGGACGACCTCGCGAGCCGACTGTGAGCTGGCGAAAGCCATCGCCAGGTCCAGCGTGAGCTGGAGGCGACGCGCCGAGTCTCGCGCATCACGCAGGAGCTCATCGAGGTGCTGGCGGGACGTAGCGGCTTCGCCCAGCTCATCGGCAAAGACGACGATCTGGTCGAGACCGAGGCGGACTGCGTCGATGCTCCACGCCGCTCCTGAGGGCAGCCGGCCGCGGAGGTTGATCGGGGTCGCCTGGTCGCCCGGCGTCGCGAGAAGGCGCTCGACGATAGATGGGTCGACGTTGGGAAACACTTCCGTCATCGGGCGGCCCCTGGCATCCGCGCCGCGGACCGCGGCCTGGACCGACGCTGCGTCATTCACATAGATGACGCGAAGATCCCCGTCTTTGCGCTCGAACGCGGCGACCGAAAATGCGGCGGAGTCAAGCAGGCGAGCGATGCGGAACGGACCGTCTTCGGCACGGTCCAGAAGGCGTGCCAAAACGGCATGCGAAGACTCGCTCGACCCCTCCCCAGCCACTCAACCCCGATTATGCGACGGTGTGGTACTGCCGCGCATCGCGCAAGACGCCGTGAGATCAGGGGGTCATTTCGGCCTTGCCGGGACGGCCAGGGGCGGGTTCGCAAGCACGACCGAGGTCTCGATCTGGCGGTCCGGAATTGTCCAGTACGTACGGAGCAGTGCGGCCTTTTCTGCCGGCGAGGCCAGCTCGAAACCGTGATGCTGATAGAACCGAACCGCCCACTCGGCCGCTGCCCACGTGCCGACCAGCATGCGTCGCGTGGTCAGGCCTCGCAGATGCTCGATCAGAGCGCCACCGACGCCGTGTCCCTGGCTCTCCGGCAGGACGTAGGCGTGGCGGATCAGATCAACATCCCGCACGGGCTGGATCCCCATGACCCCGACCAGGCTTCCGTCCATCTCGTAGCCCGAGAACTCAACGCCCGCCGCGATCTCGTGGCCGAGCTCGCCGGCCGGCATGTAAGGCTCGTGCCACCGGTCGGCGGGAATGACGCCTCGATACGCGACGGCGGCACGGTTGATGATCGCGAGGATGGCCTCGCGGTCGCCGTCACGGCACGGACGGATGCTCACCGGGTCGGGGTCGGGGTCGGGGAGATGGCCGGGCTTGGGCTTGGTTGGCTGGACGGCCAGGGTGGGAGCGCGACCCGCGGCGCCACCACCGGTGCACCGTTCGGGTCTGATTGGGTCAGCGGGTAAGCGTTCTGGATGGGCAAACCGTCGGCCCCGATCGGAACATTCGTGACGAGCCCGCTGTCAGCCGCCACGATTGGTTTCCCATCCTGGTCGTACAGCAGGACGTCCCTCAGCGGCTGGCCGTCCCTCGAATACGGATAGATGTTGGTGAAGCTGGAGTAGTTGGCCGCCTGGGTCAGGTTGGGATCCGACGAGCCGGCGGCGTAGTAGCCGTAGTAGTCGGACCCGGTGCCCATGCTGACCAGAACGGGCAAGGCCACCAGCGCGATTCCAACGTTCGCCGCCACGGCGGCGCCTCGCCAGCCCCTGCTCACGGGCATGCCCCTGCGGCCGAGCCTCGCCGAGACGACGATCGCCAGCACTGTGGCCAGGATCTGGAGCAATCCGCTGCTGGTGAATGGATTGGGGACCGGCCTCAGGTTGAGGCCGTCCCTGAACATGAATGCAAGGACCAGTACCAGCAGGTAAGCGCGGAGCACCCACCACCCCGCGCGCAGCTCGGGTAGGAAGGCGCGGACCTCGCTGTACGCCTGGGTGGCCAGGACCGCGCTCACGAGCCCCCAGGCCCTGTCGCGATACCGCTTTTTGGGCGGCGCATTTCGGGCCTCGCTCGCAACGCCGTAGGCGGACCTGAGCTCTGCGGCGTAGGCCGCCGGCTTGCCCAGCCTGTCTTCCAGCGACTGGTCGGACTCGCTGGCGACCTCGGCCAGGTGGCTCTCGAGATCCTCGAGCAGGCTTTCGCGCTCGGCGTCAGGGAGCGAAGACAGGGCGGCCCTGACTTCCGCGGCATAGCGTGCAACGTCGTTGGCTTGACTGCTATTTGGCATTGGCGGTGCTCCTCCCATTGAGCAGGTGATCGAGGGCGCTCGTAAACGAGCCCCACGTCTTGGTGGATTGGTCGAGCGCGCTGCGACCTCGGTCGTTGAGCCCGTAGTACTTGCGATGTGGGCCTTCGTCCGAGGGGACCACGTAAGACTTGAGGACGCCGGCCTGGTAGAGGCGGCGCAGGGTGCCGTAGACGGACGCGTCGCCGACCGCATCCAGGCCGCTCTCGCGCAGCCGGCGGAGGACGTCATAGCCATAGCTGTCGTGATCGGCCAGGACCGCCAGGACCGCGAGCTCGAGCACACCCTTCAAGAGCTGGCTGGTATCGATGGGATTCCCGTTCATTGCCATGTGCGCATGGAACAGTACTACGGATTGCGTAATAGTGCAAGACGAGTGTCAAGACGAGTGTTCAATCAAGGGCGCATCAACGGCCTGATACGCCGCCATCTGTGCCCTCTTGGCTCCATCCGCGCCCTGTCAAACTACGCCCCAATGTCGTATGCAACCGCTGCGAGCGACTACCGCGATTTCTACATTCTGGCTGGGACGGCAGCGGCCACCCTCGTCGGCCTTCTGTTCGTGGGCTTGTCGCTTCACCTTCGGACAGTGATCGCGGTAACCGAGGTTCGAAGCCTCGCACGGGTGACCCTCGCCAACTTCGGCGCGGTTCTCTTCGTGACGCTGTTCATGGTGATCGCGGAGGATCAGTCGACCGCCGCCTTCCAGCTCATCGGTGTTGGAGTCATCAGCCTGATCGTCGCCGCCCCCGCCCTCGTGGTCGCAGCAAGAAACGAGGGAAATACCCTTCAGATGGCGCTGGGCGATCGCGCGCGCCTGGTGATGCGCTTCGGCCTGAGCTACGCCGCCTATGTTGCCTTCGTCGGTGCTGGGATTCTTCTGCTCTCGTCCCAGGTTTCGGCGTTCGCGGTGGTGCTGGTGGCCGCCATCGTCGTCCTGCTGGTTGTCTCGCTGCGCAACACCTGGGACCTGCTGGTGACTGTGGGCGAGGTGACGCTCGGATCCGGTCAGGGCAAGGATTGAGACGATGAGCAGACGCACCAGATGATGAGAAAGCTGATCGGGTTTCGCCCTGCCACCCATGCCGATGCAGTGTTCGCCGCAGCCGTCTCCACGGCCGCCGAACCAAACCATCCTCAGGTCGCGGAGGAGGTTCGCGAAAAGTGGGCGAACACCGAGGCCGGCTCGAAGGTGAGGCGCTTCATCGTTCACGAAGATGGCGTCGACCGCGGCTGGATCTCGCTGATTCAGCCACGAGAGGCCGGCGGCTCAACCACCTACTTGAACCTGTTGATCCCGGCCGCAAGCGGGCACCTGCTCCCGGACGTGGTGGTCTTCGGCGAGGGCCAGGCACGCGAGATGGGAACGTCGGTGCTGATCAGCCAGGTCGGTGAAGACATGCCCCACGCAGTCGAATGGCTGCGCAGCCACGGTTGGTCGCAGGAGCGAAGACAGCGGTTCTGGCGCCTGGACCTGGTGGCGAACGCGGATCGTATCCGCGAGCTCCACAGAGCGTCGCGTGGCAGGCTCGAAACTACCGACGTCGTCATGCGGACGGTGGCCGACCTGGGCGGCGAGGCTTACCTTCCACGCCTCCTGCCGGTGTCGCATGCGACAGTGGCCGACATCCCGAAGAGCGTCGAATACGCCCCCGAGCCTTTCGAGGCGTGGGTCGTGTGGATGCGGCCTCCGACCGTGCTGCCCGAGCGGATCTGCGTTGCGGTGGTCGGGGGTGAGCCGATCGGCTACTCGTACCTGGCTTATCACCCGAGCTCGGTGTGGACCGGATTCACCGGGGTGCTGCGCGCGCACCGCGGCCAGGGCCTTGCCCGGGCCCTAAAGCTCGAGACATTGGTCCAGGCGATCGACCTGGGGGTGACCGCCGTCGAAACCGACAACGACTCAGAGAACGCGCCGATCCTGCACATCAACGAGGATCTTGGCTACGCCGAGCTGCCGGGCAAGCTCGAGTTCCACCGCAAGCTGGCGTGAAACTCCGGCGTGGAACGGCTTGATCGACCCCGAGGCGCGCGCCTACCTCGATTGGATGCAGTCGCTCGGCCTGCCGCCGCTCGCCGAGCAGGGTCCTGAGGAGGCGCGACGGCTCAATCGGCTGCGCGTGCCGATGCTGGCCGGCGAGGTCGAGCCACTCGAGCGGATCGAGGACGTCACCGTGCCCGGGCCGGCAGGCTCGATTCCCGCTCGCCTCTATGCCTCGGTCCGAGGCGAGGTCCTGCCCGCTCTCCTTTATATGCATGGCGGCGGCTGGGTGGTCGGCGATCTCGACAGCCACGATTCGTTCTGCCGCGCACTGGCCCGGCGCGCCGAGTGCCTGGTGCTGTCGATCGACTACCGGCTGGCCCCCGAACACCGCTTCCCGGCGGCTGTGGAAGACGCATGGGCCGCACTGCTTTGGCTGCACGACAACGCGTCGCTCATCGGCGCCGATCCCGATCGCCTCGCCGTCGCCGGGGACAGCTCCGGCGGCAACCTGGCGGCTGTGGTGGCGCGCTGGGCGCGTGAGCGCGGCGGGCCGGTGCTGGCGGCACAGGTGCTGATCTACCCGGTGACGGACCACGGCTTCGATACGCCCTCGTACGGGGCGGCGGCGACGGGGTACGGCCTCACGCGCGACTCGATGCGCTGGTACTGGGAGCAATACCTGGCAGATCCCAGCCAGGCCGGCTCGCCAGATGCCTCGCCTCTACGAGCCCGCGACCTCAGCGGACTGGCGCCGGCTCTGGTGATCACGTGCGCCCTCGATCCGCTGGCCTCCGAGGGAAGCGCTTACGCGGCAGCGCTCAGTTCCGCTGGCGTGCGTGTCGAGCACATCGAGGAGCCGGACATGATTCACGGTTACATTCGCATGGCCGGCGTCATCGGCCGCGCCCGCAAATCGTGGGACGACTGCGCGCGTTTCCTACGCCGAGAGCTGCGGGGCCCGGGCGCAGGCTAGAGCTTCGGTTCGAACCTGGCTGCGAGCTCTTCCGGATCCAGGCCAAGCTCACGCAGCTGAACCGCGTGGTTGCCGACGTGCACCTGGTCGGGAAGCCGGCTTTCAGCCTGCCGCGCGAGCTCTTGCTCGCCCTTGAGCTCGAGCTCCTTCACGATCACCTGCTTGTCGATCATGCGTTTCCTCCAAACTCGGGTTTGACCGTTCAAAGGGACAACGCGTACTCGGCGCGTTCTGGCTTCGCATTGGGCGTAACTCGAGGGGCCGTCATACCGTAGAAGGAGATGTGGGGACTTTGATGACGGCGCGGCTGATTCAAGGGGCGACGCCGCATTGAAGGTGACGAAGCGGCGGATGGTGCTCGCCATGCGGCATGTGGGCGTGGTGGCCCTGATCGCTCTGCTCGTCGCAGGCGGCATCTTTGCTCGCGAAACCCGGCCGCCTCACGTTCAGCAGGTCCAGGCCGCGGGCCCGATTGGGGCGGGATGGCAGCAGCACGACCTTATCGTGTCGCCGGGCGACTGGGACGAAACCGCCAACGGGGCGCCCGACATCATCGCCCGCAAGGCTGCCAGCGGCACCTTGTGGCTGTTCTCAGGCGATGGCGCCGGCGGGTACAAGCCCCCACGACAGATCGCCTCTGGCTTCGGCGTGTATGCACACCTGATCGCAGCCGGCAAGTTCACCGGCCACAGCCGGCCAGACCTCATGGCCATTCGAAACGACGGCGAGCTGGTCCTGTTTCCAAACGTTGGGCACGGCGTCCTGGGCGAACCGGTCCCGATCGCGTCTGGGTGGGGCGGCTACGACGCC
>DATARC010000220.1:0-13833 GCA_036264335.1 Candidatus Dormiibacterota bacterium | reverse complement strand
GGGCGTCCCTGCTCGGCATCGTGCTGATTGCCGCAGCCATAGCTCAGCTTCGGAGCGATCGGGCTACCCGATCGTCTGACGAGATGAACAAGCGCCGCCGGAACTACTTCCCGTTGGCGATGGTCCTCGGCATTGCAATCTTCCTGATTCCCGACGTAGTCGACGAAACGGTGCCCTCACATCACGTTGACGAGTTCATCGACTACACCTTGGGCGCGGTCGCCCTCGTGTGGCTGTTCTGGCCTGGCCTGCGCTTTCGGAGCGTCTCCATCTGGCCGTGGTTAGCGGGCCTCGCCCTTATCTCCAACGTAATCGGCATCCTCATCGAATATATGGAACCAGACGACGTCGGCGGGGACATCCTGACCACCAGCATGATGGTCCTCACAATCGCCATCCACCTTTACCGCCTCCGGCGCACGCGCTCTCCATAAGCGCGCTTTCAAGATGCCGGCCAAGGTGGCCTAACCTTGATCTGTGGCGAAGAAGCTCGCCGAGTACGAGGCCAAACGCGACTTCACTAAGACCAAAGAACCCGGCGCCAAGGTGTCCGTCAAGGGCGCCAGGGCGCCGCGGTTCGTGGTGCAGGAGCACCATGCGCGCAGCTTGCACTGGGACTTCCGCCTCGAGCGCGATGGAGTGCTCGTCTCGTGGGCCGTGCCAAAGGGGGTCCCGGCCGACCCGAAGAAGAACCACCTCGCCGTCCACGTCGAGGATCACCCCGTCAGCTACATCGACTTTGCCGGCGAGATTCCCGCCGGTGAGTACGGCGGTGGGCAGGTCTCGATCTGGGACCAGGGAACGTATGAGACCGAGAAATGGTCCGACCGCGAGGTCATGGTCGTCCTCCACGGCAAGCGAGCGCAGGGCCGATACGTTCTGTTCAGGACCAACGGCAAGAACTGGATGATCCACCGCATGGATCCGCCCCTTGATCCTGGTCGAAAGCCGATGCCTGAACGCATCGAACCGATGATGGCCAAGCTCGCCACCGCAATCCCGAAGCCGGACGCCACATGGGGTTTCGAGTTCAAGTGGGACGGCATCCGCGCTCTCGCTTACGTGGAGGGCGGACGCGTGAAGCTCATGAGCCGAAGCGGCGAGGATGTGACCTCTCGCTACCCCGAGATCCACCTGATGGGGCGTGCAATCGGATCGCGTGAGGTCATCCTGGATGGCGAGGTGGTCGCGTTGGACGAAGCAGGACGGCCGAGCTTCGAGGAGATCCAGCAGCGCATGGGGCTGACGTCGGAGTCCGAGGTCCGCCGGAAGATGAAGCTCGTGCCTGTGACCTACATGGTCTTCGACCTGCTCTGGCAGGACGGCCACTCGCTCCTCGACCAGCCGTACTCGGAGCGGCGTCGTCTACTGGGCCAGCTCAAGCTTTCCGGCGCTTCATGGCAGACGCCGCCGTGGGAGAAGGGAGGCGGGCAGGCCATGCTCGACGCCAGCGCGAAGGCCGGGCTGGAAGGTGTGATGGCGAAGAAGCTCGACTCCAAGTACGAGCCGGGCAGGCGCACCGGCGTGTGGTTGAAAGTCAAGAATCGCAACCGCCAGGAGCTGGTGATCGGAGGCTGGCTCGAGGGCGAGGGCAAGCGGCGCGGCTATCCTGGAGCGCTGCTGGTGGGTTACTACGACAAGGACAAGAAGTTCGTGTATGCCGGAAAGGTCGGCACGGGTTTCAGCGACGCGATGCTCGAGAAGCTGGCCGCGCTGATGAAACCCCTGGAGCAATCCAAGAGCCCCTTTGACGTGGGCTCACCCCCGCGAGCCGCGCACCTGGTCAAGCCCAAGCTCGTCGCCGAGTTCGAGTTCGTCGAATGGACTCGTTCCGGCCAGCTGAGGGCGCCTTCATTCAAAGGCCTGCGCGCCGACAAGCCCGCCGCCAAGGTGGTGCGGGAAGGTGGCTAAGGAAACTGCCGTCGAGGTCAAGATCGAGGATCGCGTCCTGAAGCTGACCAACCTGGAGAAGGTGCTGTATCCGGAGGCCGGCTTCACGAAGGGACAGGTCATCGATTACTACACCCGCATGGCGCCCGTGATCCTCCCCCACACGCGGGACCATCCCCTGACCCTGAAGCGATACCCCAACGGCGTCGACGCCGAGTTTTTCTATGAGAAGAACTGCCCGAAGCACCGGCCACCCTGGGTGGAGACGGCGAAAGTGTGGAGCGGCGGCAACAACCGAGACATGTACTACTGCCTGTGCCAGGACCTGCCGACGCTGGTCTGGCTCGCCCAGATCGCAACGCTCGAGTTCCATACCTCGCTCTCGTACGCGGCGAACCTGCCCGAGCCGCGGACGATGGTCTTCGACCTCGACCCCGGGCCGCCCGCGACGATCGTCGAATGCTGCAGGATCGGCTTGATGCTGCGCGACATTTTCGCGGAGCACGGGCTCGAGTGCTGCGCCAAGACTTCGGGGTCGAAGGGATTGCAGCTGTACGTACCCCTCAACTCCAAGGCCACATATGTCGAGACCAAGGTCGTCTCGAAGGGTCTGGCCCAGCTGTTCGAAGATCGTCACCCCGACCTCGCGGTGCACAAGCAGCTCAAGGAGCTGAGGACAGGGCGCGTGCTGATCGACTGGAGCCAGAACGACCAGTACAAGACGACTGTGAACGTTTACTCGCTCCGTGCGCGGCAGCGGCCGACCGTGTCGACACCGGTGTCCTGGGCCGAAGTCGAGAAGTGCCTCAAGGCCGGCGACCCCAGCCTCCTGGTGTTCGACTCCGACCAGGTCCTGGCCCGGGTGGCCAAGCACGGCGACCTGTTCGAGCCGGTGCTCAAGAAAAAGCAGAAGCTGCCCAAGTCGCTCGTCGAGGCGACGGGAGGAGCTGACGCGCTGGACAAGATGGCGAACCGCCGTCACAGCGCCGGGGGACGCGTCCGCAAGCCACCCGTCAAGTGACGCGGCCGCGGGTCGTGATCGCAGGCGCGGGCTTCGGGGGCCTCACCTGCGCGAGGGCGCTGAAGCATGCACCCGTCGACGTGCTGATGGTCGACCGGAACAACTACCACCTCTTCACACCGCTCCTTTACCAGGTGGCGTCCGCCCTCCTCGATCCCGGCGAGATAGCGCGACCGGTTCGATCCTTGATCCGGCCCAACGAGAATGTCGATTTCAAGCAGGCAGAGGTGATCGGAGCAGACCTCGACGGGCGCCGACTGCTGACGGACCGAGGCGGCATTCCCTACGACTACCTCGTGCTGGCCACCGGCAGCCAGAGCGATTACTTCGGCAACCAATCGCTCGCTCGGCATGCCCTCGGTCTCAAGGACCTTGCTGAAGGTTTGGCCCTACGAAACCGCATCCTGTCGCAGTTCGAAGCGTCACGCTGGGCGACCGACGCGGTAGAGCGGCGAGTTCTTCTGACGTTCGCAGTCGTCGGCGCCGGTCCTACAGGCGTCGAGCTCGCCGGTTCGCTGGTGGAGCTGATCCACCTCGTGCTGCGAAAGGATTACCGCGACCTCGACCTTGCCGAGGTGCGAGTCCTGCTCCTCGAGGCCGCAGGGGCGCCACTCGGGACGTTCGCGCCCACCCTTCGCGAGGCGGCGCGCAAGTCGCTCGAGAAGAAAGGTGTCGAGGTCAAGTTGGGCGCAAAGGTCGAATCAATGGACGAAAGATCGATAAAGCTGGTGGGCGGCGAGGCCATCGCGGCAGGCACCGTCATCTGGACGGCGGGTGTCCGGGCCTCGGACCTTGGCACGGCTCTTGGCGTCGAGCTTGGTCGCCAGTCGCGAGTCAAGGTCGAATCGACACTTCAGGTGCCGGGCCACCCTACCGCTTTTGTCATCGGCGATCTCGCGGGCGCCATCGGCGGCGGAAAGCCGCTGCCGATGCTGATTCCCGTCGCGATGCAGGAGGGCCGGCAGGTCGCGGCGACCATCGAGGAGCTCGTTCGCAACGGCGGCGCCAAGGCATTCCTCTACAAGGATCCGGGCATCATGGCCACGATCGGCCGCAACTCTGCGGTGGCGGAGCTTGGTGCCGTGAGGCTGTCTGGATTCCTTGGCTGGCTGATGTGGCTTGTCGTGCACCTCGTGAACGTGATCAGCTTTCGCAGCCGAGTGATCGTGCTGGTCAACTGGGCGTGGGACTACCTCTTCTACGACCGGCCCATCCGGCTGATCCTGCAGGCCAAGCAGGATGGGGCGCCAGGCGCTCCGTCACAAAAGGGGCCGACGCGGGGCTAATACTTCTGAGGTGAAAAGGCCGAAAGCCACGCTGCTCGCTGCCCTGGCGATGCTCTCGGTCGCGCTCGATGCTTGCGGAGGCCTGCAAGCCGAGGACCCCGGACAGGTCCTGCGCGATGCCGGAACCGCGATGGCGAAGCTCCGCACGGTCACAGCAACTCTCAAGTTCACCAAGGGCGCGATCTCCTTTCAGGGTTACGTGCTCACCTCAGCCACAGCTGCGGTGAGGCTGCCCGGAGAAAGCGACACCATCTATAAGGTCAAATATCAGGACGTTCTCATTGGACTTGAGGTCGTGATCACCGGCGGCCACGTCTTTCTGCGTCCGCCTTTTTCAGGGTTCACGCCGGTCACGGGCAAGACCGCAGCGGAAGTTCCCGACCTTGCGAAACTTTTCGATGGGACGACCGGACTTCCGGCCATGATCCCGGCCGGGCATAACCTCACCTATGTCGGAAGCGAGAAGGTGGGAGATATCGATTCGCGCAAGGTCGGTGCAATTTACAGCGCCGCTCAGATCGCTAAGCTGCTGCCTCAGCTCACCTCGACGGGCGATGTCACTGCCACCATCTGGGTCGGTGGCTCCGACCACCTGATCCGAAAGGCCCTCCTCAGCGGGTTGTTCGGTGACGGCGGGACCGCCAGCACGGTCGAGATCGACCTGAGCGCTTTCAACAGCGCCGTCGCGATCGCGTCGCCGACTCCCTGATTCGTCGTGATGGAGGCGCGCGCCCCGCGCGGCGTGCTGCTCGGACTGTCGGGGGCCGGCCTATTCGTGGCGGCGCTGGACGCGTATCTCGTCGTCACCCTGCTGCCGGCGATGCTCACCGACGTCGGCCTCACCATCGAACGTTTCGAGCAGGCCACGCCGATCGTCACAGGCTTCCTGTGCGGGTATGTGATCGCGATGCCGCTCCTGGGCGCCTACTCCGACGTTCGCGGCCGCGCTCCGGTCTACGCGGCTTGCGTTGCCGTCTTTGCGGCCGGGTCTGCGCTGACCGCTACCGCGGGGACGCTCCCGTGGCTGGTGGCGGGTCGCGTGCTGCAGGGCCTTGGTGGCGGCGGTCTCGTGCCATTGACGCTGGCTCTGGCGGCCGACCTGTATGGGGATCGTGCGAGGACGGTCGCGCTGGGCGCGGTTTCCGGCCTCCAGGAGGCGGGCAGCGTCCTAGGACCGATCTTTGGCGCCACGCTCGCCTCGGCCGCATCTGCCGTGGGAGGGTGGCGTTTTGTGTTCTGGCTGAACGTGCCCCTGGCGGGGATCTGCGCGGCCGCCCTGTTGATTGCCAGCCGCGATAAGAGCCCCTCATCACGACGGCTAGAGGCAGACACAAGCCGGCGGCGCGGCGCTGTGGACTTTTGGAGCGCGGGCCTTCTGGGACTCGGGCTTGGCCTCCTGGTGGTGGCGCTCTACCCGGACGACCCCGCGCATCGCGCCACGAGCGGACTCTTCATCCCGCTTGGACTCCTGAGCGTCGTGGTGCTGGCGCTATATGGGTGGCGACAGGTCCGGGCGCTGGAGCCCCTCATACCCCGCCAGCTCTTGCGGAGCCCTCAATTCGCCGGTGTCACCGCGGCCAATCTGCTGATCGGGGCGGCGCTGATGGTGGCGCTGCTCGACGTGCCGATTCTCGGCCGGCTCGTGTTCAACCTTGACCAGCTGGCAGCCGGGCTGCTGCTCACCCAATTTCTGATCGGGGTCCCGGTCGGCGCCATCGCCGGCGGCGTGCTGGCCGGGCGCTTGGGCACCCGTTGGACCGCGCTGCTCGGCATCCTCGTGGCGGCCGCTGCCTTCGTGCAGATGTCAACGTGGAAGTCCGGCGAGCTTACGTTGCGAACCGGCCCCTTCCGAACCGCGGACCTCGCGCTGGCGGCTTGCGGCCTCGGTTTTGGAATCGTCATCGCCCCCCTGGCGGCAACCGTGCTGCAACTGACGCGGACCGAGCACCATGGACTTGCATCGAGCCTGGTGGTGCTGGCGCGCGTCATGGGCATGCTCGTCGGATTGTCGGCACTAACCGCGTTCGGGCTTTTCCGGTTCCGTCAGATCCTCGGCACGCCGCAGCTCACGGAGTCTGACTTACGCGCGCGACTTGAGCATCTCGACCGGCTCGTCGCCGCCGCTTTTTTGCAGGAATACCGTGAGATCTTTTCCATTGCGGCTGCGTTGTGCATATTGGCCGCGGCCGTCATTTTCGTTTCGCTCGGCCGCCAGTCGCCGCAGGCTACGCCGGCGCCTTCCTCGCCACCGCGATGACATATGAATGGTGGTACCTGAAAGCGTCATCCGGGTCGCCGAGGCTATCCATCGCAGACTCGACCTCGGCCTCCAGCTCGCTCCGGTAGCGAGGTCCCAGCGACCTGATCAACGTGTATGGGAGCGGGCCGGCGCCGGCCATCAGCTCCGTCCACTCGCGCGCGTTCTGCGTGCGACCGCCTGTGACCATCTCTGTGAGCCGCGTGACCTCGAAGCCTGCCGCTCCCAATAGCTGTGGCAGCACGTCCGGCTCGCCGAATCGGGCACGCTCCGAGCTGTACCTCGGCAGGCTCAGGTAGTGGCGGCGCGCCAGCGGCGCGAGCCCCTGAAAGAACAGGTCCTGCGCGCGCGTGCTCAGGCTGCGCCGCTGGCAGGACACAGCCAGCCGCCCTCCGGGCCGAAGGACCCGGTTGGCCTCCGCCAGCGCGTCGCTTGGATCCGACAGGTAGGCAAGCGCCTCTCCCATCGTCACGAGGTCGAACGTCTCGGGCCGGAACACCAACCGCTCGGCCGCCATGCCGACAAACTGAGTGTTCTTGCTCTGTTTGGAGCGTGCGATGGAGAGCATGCGATCCGAGAGGTCGATGCCGATGACGCTGCCCGGCGTCACCTTGCTCGCCACCAGGTGTGCGACAAGTCCTGTGCCGGTGGCAACGTCGAGCACGTGCTCGCCCTTCTTCGGCGCCGCCAGCTCGACCAGCCTCGCCGCAACGCGGCCGTGCTGGCCGCCCGCCCAGGTGTCGTAGACCGAGGCGATCTGGTCGAAGAAATCGACCAGATGGTCTGTCATCTCATCGGATGCATCAGGGTCCATCAATGGGAGTTATGCGTCGCCGCAAGGCCGTTGGGGAAGTCCCCTCGTGGTCTACCTGTCCCTTTCTGTGTATGCAATGGCACCCTGTTACGATGCTAGCTCGTCCAAATTCAACGCTGTCCTGAATACATGCTGCAACGCAAGATTCGGGGTCAGGATGAGTTGAAGGACGGCGACGGGGAAGCAGATCAAACCCACTAGAGGAGGCCCACATGGCCCAAGCTGAAAAGTCCGCGGCTCACCCGGTCGGGACCGCGCAGAACGGCGGTACCAACGTAGTCACGCTCGGTCCTCGCGACAGCCTCAACGGGCGCCTGGACATTCACGGCGACCTCAAGGTCCACGGCAACGTGGAGGGTGAGCTGAAGGTCAGTGGCGACGTCGCCATCGAACCCACCGCCACGGTCCAGGCCTCCATCGAGGGCGCCAACGTCAGCGTTCGCGGCCAGGTCAACGGGAACGTGACGGCGCGCAAGCGACTCACCCTCGGCGGCTCCGGCCGCCTCAACGGCGAAGTCAAGGTCGCACGGCTCACAGTCGAAGACGGGGCCACCTTGAACGGCAACGTGACCATGACGCCGGACAAGGGTTAGAGCGAACTCCTCGGCGTGCGCCGAAAGCCTGCCTACGACCTCGTAATCGTCGGCGGGGGCGCGGCCGGCTCCGAGGCCGCCTTCACGGTCGCGGACGGCGGCAGGTCACGAATTCTTTTGGCTGAGGCCAACCACTTCGGTGGCACCTGCACGAATCACGGCTGCGTGCCGACGAAGGCCCTCGTGCGCACCGCGCGCCTGATCCATCTCATCCGTGACGCGGGCCGATATGGAATCAAGGTCGGAGCTCCGGAGGTGGAGTGGCGCCGCGCGATCGGTCGTGCGTTCCAGGTACGCGACCACATGCTGCGCTTCGGCTCGAACCCGTTCAAGAAGGCAGGAGTCGAGGTGCGCTTTCCGTGCGAGGCGCGGCTCATCGGAGAGCACAAGCTGCTCATCGGCGGTACGGATGAGATCGAGGCGAAGTCAGTGCTGATTGCAGCCGGCCTCGAGCCGGTCGTCCCGCCCGTGCCCGGATTGCGTGAAGCCGGCTACCTCGACAACGAGGGCATCCTCGAGCTCAAAGAGCTTCCCCACCGGCTGGCGATCGTCGGCTCCGGGCCGATCGGGGCTGAGTTCGCCCAGATCTTCTCGCGCTTCGGTGTGCAGGTGACGCTCATCGAGCATGGCGCCCGCATCCTGGCGGCTGAAGAGCCGGAGACTTCAGCGGCGATTCGAGAGGTTTTCGAATCAGAGGGCATCGAGGTGCGCACGCACATCAAGATGACGCGCGTCGACCGAAGCGACGGCGTCAAGCGCATCTTCTTCGAGAGCGGAGCCTCGATCGAGGTGGACGAGATCCTCGTCGCAGTCGGCCGTTCGTTTGACGGGAAGGTGCTCGGGCTTCACACAGCCGGAATCGAATGGTCAGCGCGAGGCATCAAGGTCAATGAACACCTGAGGACCTCGAGGCCGTGGGCCTGGGCGGCCGGCGACGTCGTCGGCGGCCCACTGTTCACCCATGTCGCGTCCGAGATGGGTCAGATCGCCGCCCGGAACGCGATGCGGCGAGGCACCGAGCGGATGGATCTGAGAGTGGTGCCGAGGGTCACGTTCACCGACCCTGAGGTGGCCTCGGTTGGCGCCACCGAGGTGGCGGCCAAGAAGGGCGGACGCAAAGTTCGCACGGGTTTCGCCCGGCTCGTCGACGCAGAGAAGGCCCAGATCGATGGCATCGGCCACGGTCACGTCAAATGCGTCGCCGATGCCAGGACCGGCGAACTTCTGGGTTGCAACATTGTGTCTGAGAACGCGGGCGACATGATCCACGAAGCCGTGGCGATGATGGCGGCCCGCACCCCTGTCAAGGTCGTCGCCAACGCCATGCACGCGTACCCAACTCTGTCCGAATTGATGCGCTCGGCGCTCCGCGAGGCCGGCGGCTAGCGGCCACCGCGCTCCGCCCGCGCGAGGGCCGGCATCACCACAGACTTGACGTAGCGGCGCGCAGCATCCATGCCTGCGTGCACGATCCGCCATTCGAGCTGCTCGAATACACTTTCGCCCTGGTTGAGCTCGCCCAGCCGCTGCCTCCAGAACCGCGAATCGACGTTGAGGCCCGGCAGCAGGGGTACAACTGGGGCCGTGGTGGCGAGGACGGGCGCGCCAGGGCCGGCTGCCTGTGTGGGCAGCGGTGACGGGGCCGCGGCCTGAACCCCGGCGACGGGAGAAGCGGGTGCGCTGGCGACCATATGCCACGCGACTGTCGCCAGGGCAGCGACTATCGCACACTCGCAAATGACAATCCATGGCAGCGGTTTACGAAGCAGATTGCGCATGCGGCCAAGCTAGACGGCTCGTCGCCGTGCGTGAACCCTGGCTGTTAAGGACGAAACGAACGAAGCGCTTGCACACCGCGCTCGATGGTGTCGATTCGCTTGGGAAAGCTGAAACGCAGATGCCCCTGCCCCTCGCGCGGATCGTGAAAGAAGCTCGAGCCGGGCACGGTGGCCACCGCCACCTTCTCGATCAGATGCCACGCCATCGCGATGTCGTCGTCAAATCCGAACCCATCGATGCCGGCCATCACGTAATACGCGCCATCAGGCGCTGACGCGTCGAAACCGCATTCCTGCAGGCCGGCGACGATCGCGTCGCGCCTTTCGCGGTAGTCACCGAGCAGCTCGACATAGAAGTCGGCAGGCAGCTCGAGCGCCGCCGCCACCGCGATCTGAAGTGGGTGCGCCGCGCCGACGGTGAGGAAGTCGTGGACCTTGCGAATTCCCGAGGTGAGCGCGGCCGGAGCGATCAACCAGCCGACTCGCCAACCCGTGACGGAGAAGGTTTTGCTCGCACCACTGATGGTGATCGTCCGGCCGGCCATGCCAGGAAGAGTCGCAATGCTGAGGTGCTCTCCGCGATAGACAAGGTGCTCGTAGATCTCATCGGTGATCGCAATGGCGTCGTGTTCGATGCAGAGCTCGGCGATCAGGTCGAGCTCCTGTCGTGAGAAAACCTTGCCGGTCGGATTGTGCGGGGTGTTGACGACAATCGCGCGGGTCCGACTGGTGAAAGAGCGACGCAGCTCGTCTGGGTCGAATGCCCAATCCGGTGCGCGCAATGTCACGTAACGTGGCACGGCGCCGCTGAGGATGCAGTCCGGGCCGTAGTTCTCGTAGAAGGGCTCGAAGATGACTACCTCGTCGCCTGGGTCGACCGCGGCGAGCATCGCGGCGATCATCGCCTCCGTCGCGCCGCAGGACACGGTGACCTCCCGCTCGGCGTCGACATCGCGGCTCCAGGCCGCCGATTGCTTGCGAGCGATGGCGTTGCGCAGCTGTGGGGCGCCCCAGGTGGTCGCGTACTGGTTGAACCCGTCCCTCATCGCTCGAGAGGCTGCCTCGACGATGCGTTCATCCGTGGCAAAGTCCGGAAAACCCTGGGCGAAGTTGATGGCCTTGTCCGGTCCGTTGAGCTCGAGGTTTAGGCGCGTCATCTCCCGGATGACCGACTCCGTGAAACTCTGGGCCTTTAAGGAGAGGGCGGCAGAACCGTCAGTGACCAGGATCTGCGCGCTCCAGCCGAATGTCTGTGCTCGAGCACGAGTGGCACCTTTCGGGTTGTTCAAGGCCACGTTCCCAGCGCCCGCAGACGTTGCAAGTCCATCGCGTGGTGGCGAAGAAATCGAGGACGTCAGACCGGCTGAGCAGACCCACCATCTTCCCGCGCTTGATCACCGGTACCCGGCGGATCTTCTCGCCGACGAGGAGGCGCGCCGCCTCGTCGATGCCCGTATCCTCGCTGACGGTGATGACGTGCTGGCTCATGATGTCGCGCGCAAACTGGCCTCGCTTGGAGAACACGTCGATCTCGGAGACGATGCCGACCACGTGACCGTCGGCTCCGATCACCGGACCGCCGGTGATTCGTTTGGAGTTGAGGGTCATGGCGATCTCTTCGACTGGTGTGTCTTCGCGGAAGGTGATCACGTCGGTGGTCATCACCTCTTTGACTGGGATCATCGGGTTCCGAGCAGTTTAGCCACCGTCTCGAAATTGGCGTTGCCGCCGCTCAGGATCAGGCCTGCGGTGCCGCTGGGGAGCTTGCCGGCAAGGTAAGCCGCAAGCGGGAGCGCTCCGGTGGGTTCGAGCGCGATCCGCAGTCGCGTCCACGCGACGCGCAGGCCAGTCGCGATCTCCTCCTCCGTGACGGTGACGATCTCGTCCACGAGCTCGTGGATGAACATGACCTCAAAATTGCGCTCACCGATGGCGGTGGTGCGCACGCCGTCCGCGATCGTCGATGGTGCAGCGCCAAGGCTCCTGATGTTGCCGGCCTTCCACGACTGGTATGCATCGTCCGCGTTCACCGGCTCGACTCCAATCACCTTGAGGCTCGGCCTGTGAGCCTTGGCGACCAGGGCCGTGCCCGAAAGCAGGCCCCCGCCCCCGACCGGCGTTGCGATCACCTCCAGGTAAGGCGCATCCGCCAGCAGCTCCATCGCCGCCGTGCCCTGTCCGTGGATGACGTCCCAATCGTCGAACGGGTGGACGAGCGAAAAGCCTCGCTCGCGCATCACCTCTTGAAGACGCTCCTCACGGTTGGCAAACGTGATGCCTTGCTGAATCACCTCGGCGCCCAACGCTCGGGTCGCGGCCACCTTGGCGGGGTTTGCGTCTTCGGGGATGAGGATGATCGCGGGAATGCCCACCGTCCGAGCCGCCAGCGCAACCGCCTGCGCGTGATTGCCGGAGCTCACGGCAATCGCGCCGATCGGTAGCGGGTCGCGCGCCATCTGCGACAGCACCGCGTTGAACGCGCCGCGTGGCTTGAACGATCCCGTGACCTGGAAGCACTCGGGCTTGAGCCGCAGGTCAGGATCCAGGTCGGTCGTGAGGCTCTGCGTCCGGCGGACGTAAGGCTTGATGCGGGCGGCCGCCTCGCGAACCTGCCCCAGGTGCTGCTCCAGGTAGCCAGTCATGCCGCGGCCTTGTCAGTGCTCGCGCGCGCCTTGCCTCGACCGACGTTCGTCAGCACGATCCCGGCCAGGATGACGATCATCCCGGCGATGATCGGTACGGTTACCACCTCGCCCAGGAGGGTCGCGCCCCAGAACACCGCGGTCACAGGGACAAGGAGCGTCACGCCGGACCCACGGACCGGCCCCAGTGAGTTGAGCACGTAGTAATACAGAACCCCCGCAATACCCGAGCCCCCGATGCCCAGCGCCAGGACGGCAGCAATGGACTTTACCTCGAAGTGAGCCGCCGGCAGGCTCGGCACCGCCACCGGAAGCAGGAAGAGGGCAGTGAAGGCCAGCTGGCCGAGGTTCGCCTCAAAGACGTTCACCCCTCGCAGCTTGCGCCGTTGATACAGAGCCGAAACGGCGTACGACATCGATGCGAGGAGCACTGCCGCCGCCCCGACCAGGTCGCCTCGAATCCCGCCAGAGATGATGTCCGGAAGCACGAGGATGACGACACCGGCAAGGCCGAGCAAGACACCCGCGTAGTTGATCCGACTCGGACGCTCCGTGGGGATCACCCAGTAGACAAGGATCGCCGCCCACAGCGGCGTGGTCGCGTTGAGAATGCTGGCCAGGCCACTCGAGATCCGCTCCTCGCCCCATGCAATGGCCACCCACGGAATCACGCTTGCGGTGATCGCCATCACTGCGAAGGGCAATACGCGGCGCCTGAGGTTGGGGAAGAGCCCGCTGCGAAGCGCGATCATGAGGACGGCCAGCGCGAGGGAACCCGAGGCCGAACGGATCAGGACAAGCACCATGGGGCTCATGTCCTGCACCGCGACCTTGATGAACAGAAAAGAACCGCCCCAGATCAGGGCGATGGCGGCGAGAGCGACGTAAGGGAGCCAGCCGCGCCGCGACTCAGACACGCGTCGGCCAGTCGTCCGACGAGAGGACCAATGTCACCGGCCCATCGTTCTCGATCGTGACCGTCATGTCGGCCCCGAAGCTACCGGTGCTGGTCTCGATCTCACGCTCGCGAAATCGTTGGACGAAGGCGAGGTAAAGCTCCTCCGCCCGTGCCGGATCGCCGGCGCCGAGGAGGCTTGGCCTCCGGCCTCGGCTGAAGTCGGCGAACAACGTGAACTGGGAGACGATGAGCGCGGAGCCGTGCACATCGACGAGGCTCAGGTTCATGCGCCCGGCTTCGTCGGCGAACACGCGCATATCGATGACCTTGTCGGCCAGCTTTCGAATCGCGCCCTCGTCGTCATTGGATGCTGCACCTACCAACAACACATAACCGCGCCCGATGGTTGCAACGCGCGGCTCTCCGCCTTCATTCCAGGCAACCGCCCCGGACGTCACACGCTGCACGACCAATCTCATCTAAAGGGTGGCCGATACGCCGGGCTTACCCCGCGCCGTCAGATCTTCGGCCCGAAGTGAGGTTCGGCGCGGACCAGCGAGTCGATGTAGCGGAACCGCTCGTAACGGTGCTGGAGGAGCTCCTCGGTGGGTTGCGCCAGCAGCGGTTGGAGATGGCGGTGGAGCGCCTCATCGA
>DATARC010000109.1:0-18274 GCA_036264335.1 Candidatus Dormiibacterota bacterium | reverse complement strand
CTACGGCGGCAGCGGCTCGAATTCGGAGGCCGGTGGTGGGGCAGCAGGTACACCGCTGGCGGACGCCTGGTCTTTGAAGGATGGAGCCTGGAAACGAGAAGCTGTCTCGGGGCCGCCTGCTCTGGTCCAGGCGAACGCACTCTGGGATCGCAATTCCAGGCACGTCCTCGTCACCTTTGGCATGTCGGGCACGAGGTGCCCAGATCCAACGAACGCCGCCTGGGCGTGGGATGGTGCGAAGTGGGCACGGTTGCCGGAGCTGCAGGTGCCGCGGCGGTGGGGTGCGGCCGCCGCACAGGACGTCAGCGGGAAAGCCCTGGTCTTCGGTGGGTCGGACGAGCCTGGCTGCTAGCTCGCGACGTGCACTCGCCAGGTCGCGCAGCCGTGCGCCATCGCTGAACCCGTGAGCGGCACACCAGAATGGTGCCCCCGGAGGGAATCGAACCCCCGACCTTGACGTTAGGACCGTCCTGCTCTATCCCCTGAGCTACGAGGGCGACGTTCCAGAGTTTACTGTCAGGCGCCCGCGAGATCGATCCAGGCCGCGCGTTACTTCTCAGCAAACTCCCACGTTTCTCACAGCAAGCAACAAGTGCGGGGCGCCACAGTGGAGATCATGGAACGGGACACGACGACCGACGGGAGAATCCAGGCACGCGACGCCGCGACCAGGATGCTGCACCGAGTAACCGCGGGCCTGGTCTTTGGCGCCGTGGCGGGCGTCGGTATCCTTGGCACGGTCAGCGCCTACACCATCCCAGGCACGGCCACCACCTCTTCAGGAGCGACCGCGAGCACGTCCACGAGCTCGGGCGCCACGTCCTCCACCTCCGGCACCGGCTCCAGCGGCGTCCAGGCTTCCCCCTCCCCGGTCACCTCGTCGTCGGGCACGGGCGTCGCGGTCTCCGGCGGCTCGTAGCCGGCGCCGATGCTGAACGACACCCTCCTCTGGTACACCACCAGGGGCGCCGGAGCAGTCTCCCTCGTGCTGCTCAGCGCGGTGGTCGTGTTGGGCGTGCTCTCCTCGCTGCGCTTCGAGGTTCCGAGCTGGCCCCGGTTTCTGACCACCGGCCTACACCGCAATCTCGCCTTGACGGCCGTGGTGTTTCTCGCCCTCCATATCGTCACCGCCGTGGTCGATCCCTTCACCCACCTCGGCTGGCTCGCGGCAGTCATCCCGTTCTCGTCCTACTACCGAACCTTCTGGCTCGGCCTCGGAGTGATCGCGGTTGAGCTGCTCGTCGCCATCACCATCACCAGTCTGGTTCGCGGGCTTGTCGGTCATTCCGCCTGGCGCGCAATCCACTGGCTGGCTTACGCCTCATGGCCCATTGCCGTCGTGCATGGTTTCGGCACGGGCACCGACAACCTGTCGGCATGGATGCTGGCCATCGACGTCGTTTGCATCGCCGCGGTCGTCGTCTCGATCGGAGCGCGCATGCTCATGAGGTCGCCTGACCCGCTCGCCGCGGATCGAGCGAGGTTCCGCGAACGCGTATCGAGGAAGGTGATCAAGTGACGTTGCTCAGCCTGTTCGCCGGCCCACCGGCGGCCGCCGGCGCGGAAAGCTTTCGCGACCACGCGAAGCGGCTCGGCCACCGGCCGCGCGGCGATCACGCTCTCATCGACACGCTCGATCGGAGTGGGCTGGTCGGACGCGGCGGCGCATCTTTTCCGGTCGCGGTCAAATGGCGGTCGGTCGCCGGCCGCGATCGCGGCTCGGCCGTCGTGATCGCGAATGGCGCCGAGGGCGAGCCGTTGAGCCGTAAGGATCGGACGCTGATGGCGTTGCGACCTCACCTCGTCATCGACGGGGCCCTGATCGCCGCCGAGGCTGTCGGCGCAAGCCGAACCCTCCTATATATAGGTGAGGCCCACGGGGCAGCCACGGCGGCCATCACTCGGGCCCTGTCCGAGCGGCCAGCCGCGGAGCTCGCCCGTTTGACCCTGCTCGGCGCGCCGCCCAGCTATGTCGCCGGAGAGGAAAGCGCCGCTGTCAATTTCGTCAACTCGGGCGTCGCCGCGCCGCTGGCCGTGCCGCCTCGGCCATTCGAGAAAGGCGTGGACGGGCGGCCAACGCTTGTTCAGAACGTGGAGAGCCTCGCGCATGCTGCGTTGATCGCGCGCTTTGGCGATGCCTGGTTCCAATCCCTGGGCCGGCACAACGCAGCGGGGACGATTCTCTTGACTGTGAGCGGCGCCGTGGCGAAGGCCGGAGTCATCGAGGTGTCGTCAGGCTGCAGCGTCGACGAGGTGCTGGCCCTCGCCGGAGGCGTGAGCGGAAAGGCGCGCGCGGTGCTTCTCGGTGGTTATTTCGGCGGCTGGATCAACGCTGACCGGGCAGGGTCGATGATCCTGGATCCCAGCGGGCTTCGCGCAGCAGGTGGCTCGCTCGGATGCGGTGTCGTCAGCGTGCTCGACGAGTCGGCCGACCCGCTCGATGTTTCGGCGCGCATCATGCAGCACCTCGCGAATGAAAGCGCAGCTCAATGCGGGCCGTGCTTCTTCGGGCTGCGAAGCCTGTCCGCCGCCACGACGCGAATCGCGGCGCGCCAGGCGGACCACGGCGACCTGCCCCAGCTGCACCGGTGGACCGCGATGGTCAAAGGGCGCGGCGCGTGCCGTCACCCGGATGGGGCCGTGGCGTTTTTGCAGTCGGCGCTGACCGTTTTCGAGCCGGAGTTCGCGGCCGCGGCGGGCACGCGCGGCCGGCGCGCCTCCTGACGTGGCGCAGACCGAGCTCTGGATCGATCGGACCAAGTGCGACGGCAGCCGCCTGTGCGCCGAGCTTTTCCCGGAGCGGATCTCACTTGACGACTGGGGCTACCCGATCATCGCTCCAGGCCCGATTCCGGCTGCCCTCATGCCTCACGCCCAGAAGGCTGTGGACAGCTGCCCCGTGCTCGCGCTGGCGCTGAGACGGGTGGAGCGCCGGCCGCCTCCCCCGCCGCCCGCCGTCAAACCAACTTGAGCGAGCGGAGGACCGCCGTTGCGATCGCCGACGACCGGGCGTTCGGCGGCACGTTGCGACTGATCGTCACGCACGAACCCGATCTCGCCGCCGCCAAGTCGGTCGTCAACGATGTCGTCCGGGCGGTCGATCTGGCCGCCAATCGCTTTCATGAAGACAGCGAGCTGAGCCGGCTCAATGCGACACCGGGTCGCGATGTCGTGGTCAGCCCTCTCTTGACCAGGCTGATCGCCGCGGCCCTTCGCGGCGCGCGCCTGACCGGCGGCGCGGTCGATCCCACTGTCGGGTCGGCGGTCAAGCTGGCGGGGTACGGCTCGGACTTCGCGGCGGTGCCGGCTGACGGTGTCGCCATCGACCTGGTGGTGAGTCGCATTCCGGGCTGGCAGGCGATCGTGTTCGACGAAGCGGCGCGAACCGTGCGGCTGCCACGTGGAGTCGATCTCGATCTCGGCGCCACGGCCAAGGCGATCACCTCGGACCTGGCGGCAGCGGCAGCCTTGTCGGCGGTCTCTCATGGCGGCGTGCTTGTCAGCCTGGGCGGCGACATCTCGGTCGCCGGCGATCCACCGGCGGAAGGTTGGCTGATCCAGGCGAGCGAGGACAGCAATGCTCCCATTCAGGAAAGTGAGGAGACGATCAGCCTCACGTCGGGCGGCATCGCGACGTCGAGCACCACGGTCCGCAGGTGGACTCGCGGGGGCGTCGCGCTCCACCACATCATCGATCCGACCACCGGGCTTCCCAGCGACGGACCCTGGCGGACGGCCACTGTCGTCGCCGGGACCTGCGTCGACGCCAATATCGCCTCGACGGCAGCCATCGTGATGGGCCAGGCGGCCGTCCAGTGGCTGGAATCGGCCCGGCTGCCGGCGCGCCTGGTCGACCGCTCAGGCACTGTCCACCGCCTGGCGGGATGGCCAAAACCAAGCTAGTCCACGGTGATTTCCCAGCAAACTCACAGACAATGGAGGCAGGATTGAAACCGTGAGCAAGGACGGGGACGGGGCGCGAGTCCTCGTTGTCGACGACGAACCGAACATCACCGAGCTGGTGTCAATGGCGCTGCGGTACGAAGGGTTCAGCGTCAAAACGGCAGCGACAGGTCGGGGCGCGGTGACCGCAGTGAGCCAGTTCTCCCCGGCCCTGGTGATTCTCGACGTGATGCTCCCCGACATCGATGGTCTCGAGGTGCTCAAGCGTTTGAACGCCGCGGGCCACAAGGTCCCCATCATCTTCCTGACCGCCAAAGACGCGACGGACGACAAGGTCCATGGCCTGACGGTGGGTGGCGACGACTACGTGACCAAGCCGTTCAGCGTCGAGGAGCTTGTGGCTCGGGTCCGGGTGGTGCTCAGACGGCACGGCGGAAACGAATCTCAGGACGGCAAGCTGACCCTGGCCGACCTGGAGATGGACGACGAGGGCCACGAGGTGAGGCGGAGCGGCCAGGTCGTCGATCTGACCAACACCGAGTACCGGCTGCTGCGCTACCTGCTCGTCAACGCGGGCCGCGTTTTGACCCGCAGCCAGATCCTCGACCACGTGTGGCATTACGACTTCGGCGGGGACGCGAGCGTGCTCGAGACGTACATCAGCTACCTGCGCCGCAAGGTGGACAAGTTCGAGCCGCCGCTGCTGCAGACGGTCCGCGGCGTCGGCTACGTTCTGCGCGCTCCCAGAACATGACCCTGTCCCTTCGGGGGCGGCTGCTGCTCGGAGTCATCTCGCTGGTGGTCATCGGGCTGCTGATATCGGATGTGGCCACCTACGCGTTTCTTCAACAATTTCTCATCAGCCGTGTCGATGAACAGCTGACCAGCAACTACCAAGCCGCAGTCGGCGTGCTGGGCGGCCCAGACGAGGGGCCGAGATCTTCATTCGGATACCGGCCAGGCACGGTTTTCGAGCTGGTCAGCGCCGATGGGACGCTACTCAGCGCGCCCAAGGTCGTCACCACGGTTGGGTCGGCACCCTCGAACGCCCTTCCCGTGCTGCCTCACAAGCTGCTCAACAGCGGCATCGACAAACCCAGCCCGGCATATACCGTCGGGGGCACCGGCGGCGTGGAGCAGTACAGAGTGATCGACTGGCCGGAGGACTCGTTCAATGGCAACTTCGTCGTGCTCGCCATTCCGCTGACTGATGAGCTGTCGACCCTGAGCCAGATGCTCGCTCTTGAATTGAAGATCAGCCTGACCGTCGTCGCGGCGACCGCGATCCTTGCTCTGCTGATCGTCCGCATCGGCCTGCGTCCTTTGCAGCGGATGGGTGCGGTGGCAAATGACATCGCGGCCGGCGACATGACACGCCGCGTCGAGCCGGCCACGCCGAAAACAGAGATCGGCCGCCTTGGACTTGCCCTCAACGGCATGTTGAGCCAGATCGAGGCCGCGTTCGCAGAACGCACGGCATCAAACGACCGGTTGCGCCGCGTGATCGCGGATGCATCGCATGAGCTGCGAACTCCGCTGACCTCGATCCGCGGCTACGCAGAGATGTTGCGGCGTGGCGCGGCCGAATCCCCGGCCGATTCGGAGTCGGCGCGGCGTCGGATCGAGCAGGAGGCCATCCGCATGACTGGGCTGGTGGACGACCTTCTGGTCCTGGCGCGTCTCGACCAGGGCCGGCCCCTGGCCAAGGAGGCTGTCGATCTGCGTGACATCGCCAAGGACGCCGTGGCAGACGCTCGAGTCGTCGCCCCGCAGCGTGAGATCAGCCTCAACGCCAATGGTCCTGTCGTTGTCACCGGGGACGACACGCGCCTGCGCCAGGTGATGGGCAATCTCATGCGCAACGCGCTCGTCCATACACCCCAGCAAACTCCGATCGAGGTCGCCGTGGCGACCGATGACGGCCTCGGGCGCATGTCGGTAGCCGATCACGGCCCAGGGCTGGCCGAAGGTGACGTGGGGCGGATCTTCGAGCCGTTCTACCGCGCCGATCCGAGCCGCAGCCGCGACAGTGGCGGCGCCGGCCTCGGCCTGTCGATCGTGAGCGCCGTGGTCGCAGCGCACGGTGGACACGTGAAGGTCAGGCCGACCGATGGCGGTGGCGCCACGTTCGAGGTCGAGCTGCCGCTCGCGCAGCCTGCGAATGAGATTCTCTAAGGGAACTCCAAGGTTGCTCACAGGCTTGGTACAGGCGGTTGAGGGATGATCGTTACGTGCCCACGGTGAGACGGCAGTCCGAGATGGCCATGGTCCGCGACACAGCGGTCCAGAAGCTCCGCGACCTGACGATCGCGGTCGCTCTCGCGTCGGCGGCCGCGGTGGCCCTGATTGCGTGGGTCAGCGCCGCCACCATCCCTGGCGGCACGCCGGGTAAGACCGGTACCGCCAACACCGGGGGTGGCCAGCCGGCCTCGGAGAACGACAACGGTTTCAACCAGGGCCCTCAGCCAGGTGGGATCACCGGTTTTGGTCCTGGAATCGCGGTCTCGGGAGGCTCACATTGATCTTCGCCCCACACTCGCCGAGCCTCCTTGGTTTGGTCATCGCGATCCTCGGGGGAATTTCCTGGATGGCGATCCTGGTCGGCATCGTCCTGCTCGTCGTCTGGGCGGTTCGGGCGATGCCGCGATCGACGTTCATGGGTAGCTCTCCGGCTTCGGTCGAAGCTCCAAACGACATCCTGGCTCGCCGTTTTGCGATGGGCGAGATCAGCGCCGAGGAATACATCCGGTCGCGTGATTTGCTGCGCGGCGGCCCCGGAACCGAGCCGCCGAAGCCACCGGCCTGATCGCTTAAGTCGAACCCCACTCCCCCAAATTGGTGAGGGGCGCTAAATGCGCCCTTCCCCTTGGGGGCCTCCGTGCTAGTTCGCTGTTACCGCCCCAGGGGTTGGGCGGACTTCGCCCGCGCCGATTCTGCGGTGCAGGATCGCCAGCGGTTTGGGCGCCCACCAGTTGGCGCGGCCGAGGATGCGCATCACCGACGGCACGATCAGGATGCGCACGATGGTGGCGTCCACGGCGATCGCAATCGCCAGCCCAACCCCGATGGCCTTGATGATCACCACGTTGGCAAGCGCAAACGCCAGGAACACCGCCACCATGATCGCGGCCGCACCAGTGATAAGGCGCCCGCTCTTTTCGAGGCCCATCGCGACCGCGGCCTGGTTGTCACCCGTGCGGTGGTACTCCTCCTGGATTCGGCTGATCAAAAGCACCTCGTAGTCCATCGACATCCCGAAGACGATGCTGAACAGGATCACCGGGATGCTCGGGTCGATCGACTGCGGCGAGAAGCCGAGCAGCTGGCTGAAGTGGCCCTCTTGAAAGATCCAGACCATGGCCCCAAACGACGCCGCGATCGAGAACAGGTTGGTGAGGACCGCCTTCAGTGGAAGGATCACCGAGCCGGTGAGAAGGAAGAGAACGACGTACGTGACCAGCAGCACCGAGCCGACCGCGATTGGGGTGCGCTCGAGGATGTAGTTGACGATGTCCAGGTCGAACGCCGTCGAGCCGGTGGCCTGCACCTGGCCGTCGGGCACGCTCTCCGCTCTCACCGCGGTCACTATCGAACGCGCCTCATCGCTGGTGTATTGCTTGTTGGTGACAACTTCGATGAGCACAATGTGCTTGCCCGCGCCGAGAGTCAGCGCTTGCTGAAGAGCGCTCGGAAGTTGTGTCGCAGGACCCGAATAGAGGCTTTGATACTGCTCGCGGGTCAGTTCCGAGTTGACGTTCACGATGCTGTTGACGCGAAGCACGTACGGCAGCCCGTCAAGGCGCCGGGTCAGGTCGTAGATCGCCCCGATGTGGTCCGCGGTGAGCGGACTGCCGTCGGGGTAGTAAACGACAGCATCGATGGTGGTCTGGTCCTGGCCTGGAAAGTCGCTGACCAGGATGTCGTAACCCTGGCGCGCCTCGTTGCTAGGGGGCAGCTGATCGACGTCGCCGTTGGCAAGGCGCAGCTGCAGGAAAGGCGTGCCGGCCACCAAGAGGATCGCGAGCGCAGGCACGAGCACGAACCACGGCCGGCGCATGACCCATACGGCCATCGAATGCCAGGCGCCGGTGCCCGCCGGCTTGCGGCTTCCGAGGAACGGAACTCGCAGGCGATCCACCCGCGGCCCGAGCACTGACAGCAGCGCCGGCAGGAAGGTCAAGCCGTAGGCGACCGCCACGGCGACCACGATCGCGCCCGCCGCGCCCATCGAGGCCAGGAAGGTCCCCTGGAAAAACAGCATTGCCGACAGGCCCACCGCCACCGTGACCCCTGAGAACGTGATCGCACGCCCGGCTGTGGACAGTGACTTCGCGATCGCATCCTCGCGCGAGGCGCCGGCCGCCAGCTCGTCGCGGAAGCGGTTGACGATGAACAGTGAGTAATCGATGGCGACCCCGAGCCCGATCAGCGTCACCACGTTGATCGCGTACTGCGACACGTCGGTGAAGCGCGCGAGGAACAGCGTGCCGCCGACGCCGCCGACGATGGCCAGGATGCCAACGCTGATCGGCAGCACCGCCGCCACGAATGAGGCAAAGATCAGCACGAGCAGGATCAAGGTGATCGGGAGCGCCACGAATTCCGCGCGCTGAAGGTCTTGTTCGAGCGTGGTGTTGAATGCGAGGTTGATGGGCACCTGGCCCGTCGCATACACCTTCACCGCGCTGGGACGAATCTCGGATTCGACCTGCGAGATGTATTTCTGGGCTTTGACGGAGCTGTCATTGAAATGGACGATGACCAGCGCTTCGTGCGAATCCTTGGAGATGTAGCTCGACTGCGCGACCGGTGGCACGCTGTATGGGGTATCGATGCCGGCAATGCGTGGGTCGGCTTTGAGGCCCGCTATCGATTGCTCGACTGCTGATTGGAACGCCGGATCGGTCGCGCTCAGCGTCTTGCTGACGACTATGAGATCCATGTTGGAGCCGGTTGGAGCCTGGTCAGGCTGAATCTCGGCGGTGATCAGCTTCTGGGTTTGACCGGCGGCCAGGTTGGCGCCAAAGCCTCCGTTGCCCGCGAGCGTTCCGCCGGCAAGAATGCCGGCGATCGACAGGCCCAGCATGACTGCCGACACGACCAGCACCGCCCAGCGGCGCCGGTATACAAAGCGGCCCCAGCGGTCGAACATCCGCACCACGATACAGGGCCGGGATACAGGCCCTGGCGTCTACCCGGGCGCTAGTGCAGCTTCCATTGAATGCTGTCGAGGATGGGAGCCGCGGCTTTGACGAAGGCGTTCACGTCCGTCTGGGTGGCCAGGATCAGGATCACGTAGTAGACGCTTCCGTCGGCGTTGGCGCCGGCGAACAGCGGCGCGGCGGCGGGAACGCTCTGGCCGGCGGACGTCAGCGTGAAACAGAGCTCCCACGCGATGCCGGCGGCTCCGTTGAGAGTGGTGTTCACGACCTTGCTGCCCGCACAGCTCTTCGTGTCCGGGTACTTGCTCTGGAAGAACTTGTCGACCGTGTCTTTGTTTTGCTGCGCATTCTGTGCTGGATTCGAGGCGCCGCTGCCGATGGTGATCGAACCGGTGCTGTTGGCGTCCGAGATGGTGATGCTCTGGTCGTCCTTGTTGACGACCGTCCAACCGGCGGGAAGGATGAACGCCACACCGCTGTTGGAGGCGCTTCCGGCAGATGTCGTGCCGGGTGTCGGCGAGCCCACCGGGGTGGGCGTACCGGCAGGACTGGGGCTCGGCAGGATGCCGCCCACAGGATTGCTGCCGTTGCCCGGCGTGGTCCGGTTGCCGAGCAGCGCGATCGCGGTGCCGCACCCGGCCATGAGCAGGACCAGCACGACGATCGCGGCGATGATCAGCGTCCACGGCGTTCGGTGCACCGGTGGCTGCGGACCGACAGCACTCGGCGCGTAGTACGGGCTCTGGTAGCCGGGCGGAGGCGGTGGCGGAGGACTCGCGGGCGGCCCTGGCAGCGCCGAGGGTGGTGCCGGTGGCTGCACGGCGGCGACCGCGAGCGGAGTACCGCACGCCTGGCAGAACTGATTGCCGTCCGGGTTCTGACTTCCGCACCGAGCGCAGGTGAGTGCCATCTATTCGCCTCCCGAATGGGTGGCGGCTGCGTCCTTGCGCGGGCGGCGATTGCGCTTGATCGAGTTCGGGGCGGCGGTCAGCGCCATGCCGCAGTTCGGGCAGAAGCCCGAAGCCACGATGTGGGTGTGACAGCTCGGGCAGACCGTCTCGGAAAAGCCCATATGGGCCGCTTCCTCGAGCAGCGAGTGATGCAGCAGGTAGCGGACGTAGATGAGCAGGGCGCCGACCACCACCGCCTGCCAGACCAGAATCGCGAGAGGGTTGACGGCGGCATCCTTGAGCAGAAGCGTGCCGGCCGAGAAGGCGACGTGAGCAATCACGGCCATGGCCACGGCGCCGATCTCTCGACCTCCGAGCCGGCCGCGGCGGTAGCGCCAGATGGTGGCGACGACCATGCCCGTGGTGCTGCCCTGCATGAGCGGCTGGAAGACGGCGAGGGTGGTGAGATCGTAGATCCAGTTGCCTGGCGCGACATGGGCGAGGCTCGTCAGGGCGCTCGAGAAACCGATCAGGCTCTCCGCGAGGCTGAAGCCGAGGCCTGCAGCGACGCCGAACACCAGGCCGTCGACGGTCTCCGGATATTCCGTCCGGTTCGGCAGGAAGTAGGCGGGGACCGCCTTCAAAACCTCCTGCACGATCGGCATGACCAACCCCACGATCAGGAGGGCCCCGACGCTGATGCTGACGCCGCCCAGTGGGTTGTGGTTGTAGTCGAAGGGGTTGTAGATCGCGCGGCCCAGGATCGTGACCACGATCCCCACGATGATTCCGCCGCCAAGCGTGAAGCCGAGGATCGTCGCCGGCTCGTCGCGGTACACCTGGGCCTCGTAGAGATAGACCAGGTAGAGGACCGGGACCAGGAACGCCGCCACGAGGATGGCCGCGGTGATCAGACCTGCCAGATAGAGGACGAGGACGCCCGCGAGGCCGGCGGTGAAGGCCCAGCGAAACTCGTGGACCTTGTGATGGCCGATGTGCGGGAACAATGTGGTGATGACCGATGGCTGCGCAACGTGCTCGCCGGGGTGGGCCGCGTAGCGGTGCTCACGGGTCCTGGGGTTACCCGATTCCTCGGCGGTGCCCTGGTGAGCGCCACAGCGCGTGCAGAAAACGCCATCCGGGACGTCGTGCGCGCAATGGTCACACTGCAACGGCCACCTCCTCCGCGACGCTTGGCAGGGTGCCTGGCGCCCCTCGATGCAAGCGAGCGGCCTACAGGATAGGGCCGAAACCCACCGATTGCTCAACCATTGAGCTGAGCGTTTGGTTGATTGTCAGCTCAACCATGCCGGCCCCTCAACGGCAGCGAGATCGGGCGTTGCTGGCTGCTTCTGCCCGGCCTACCCTGCGGCGCTAGTACGAACTCGGTTCAGGCGTTGCTGGCGGCTTCTGCTGCCGGCACCCAGCCTCGGATCCAGTGGCAGGAGTTGTGGCCTGGGTGCTTCGCGAAGTACCGCTGGTGGTAGTCCTCGGCCGGCCAGAAATGGGGAGCCGGCACGATCTCGGTGACGATCGGCTTGTCGAAGTACTGCTGCGCCTGCTCCGCGGACCTTCGCGCGGCGGCCTCCTGCTCGGGAGTGTGGAAGTAGATCGCAGAGCGGTACTGGTGTCCATGATCCGGGCCCTGGCGATTGAGAGTCGTCGGGTCGTGCATGTTCCAGAAGGCGTTGAGCAGCTCGTCGTACGTGACCTTGGCCGCGTCGAACGTCACCTCAACCGCTTCGGCGTGGCCGGTGCGGCCGCTGCAGACCTGCTCGTAGGTGGGGTTCTCCCGGTTGCCGCCTGTGTAGCCTGACACCGCATCGATTACGCCGGGAATCTCGTTGAACAGGTGCTCGACGCCCCAGAAACATCCGCCGGCAAAAGTGGCTTTTTCCATCTCATGCCAAGCATACGCCGCACCTATGATGCCCCTCGCCATGTCGCATCTTCCTGGTGCCGAGCCACCGCCGCCCAGCCCGCCGCAGCGCGGCTGGCTCCGCCTCGCCACCGTCGACATCACGCCGCTGCGGCGTCATCGCGATTTCCGTCTGCTCTTCATCGGGCGCCTCGTCTCGTTCTTCGGCAGCATGATCACGGTCGTCGCGGTGCCGTACCAGGTGTACCAGCTCTCGCACAGCGTGCTGCTGGTGGGTTTCCTCGGGCTCACCGAGCTCGCTGCTCTCCTCGTCTTCGCGATGCTCGGCGGCGCGCTCGCCGACGCGGCGGACCGCCGGACGATGGTGCTGCTCAGCGAAGCCGGTCTCATGGCCGGCAGCCTGGTTCTCGCCGGAAACTCTCTGTTTGCGCACCCGCTGGTCTGGCTGATCTTCGCCGTGGCGGCGCTTCAGGGCGCCTTCGACGCGCTTCAGCGCCCTTCGCTGGACGCCCTTCTCCCCCGCCTCGTCGACCGTGAGGAGCTGAAGGCGGCGGCCGCGCTGGGCAGCCTGCGCGGCACCGTCGGCATGATCGCCGGACCGGCGCTGGCCGGCGTGCTCATAGCCGTCGTGGGCCTGCCGGCCACCTACCTGGTGGATGTCGCCACCTTCGTCGTGGGCCTCGTCTGCCTCCTGCTGATGCGCGCGGTACCTCCGCCCGTGGATGCGGCGAGGCCGAGCATCGCGCGGGTGCTGGAGGGCCTCCGCTACGCAAGGAGCCGGCCCGAGCTGATCGGCACCTACGTGGTCGATATCGTTGCAATGCTGTTCGGCATGCCGATGGCGCTCTTTCCTGCCATCGCGCAAAACCTGGGCGGTCCGAGCGTCCTGGGCCTCCTCTACGCGGCGCCCGCCGTGGGCTCACTGTGCTTCGCCGCCACCAGCGGGTGGACTCGGCGCGTTCACCGGCACGGCATGGGCGTGATCGTGGCCGCGACGGTATGGGGCGTTGCGATCATTGGCTTTGGCCTCATTCCGGGCCTGACCGCGGCCCTGCTGTTCCTCGCGCTGGCGGGCGCCGCGGACATGGCCAGCGGCGTGTTCAGGCAGGTGATCTGGAACCAGACGATTCCCGACTCGCTCCGCGGGCGTCTGGCTTCGATCGAGCTGCTCAGCTACTCGGTCGGCCCGACGTTGGGAAATTTCGAAGCCGGCGTGGTCGCCTCGCTGTTCAGCGTGCGGTTTTCAATCCTGTCCGGCGGCGTCCTGTGCGTCATCGGCTGCGTGCTGTGCGCCATCGCGCTGCCAGGGTTCAGGGCGTACGACGAGCGAAATCTTCGTGGCCCCCGACCGGCTGGGCCCTAAAGGGCCGAGCCACCCTCCCCGCGCGGGGCCGAGTACGATCTGCGATCACCGGCGTTCGCCAGTTTGCAGTCAGGGCGCCGTTCAGACGGAAGGGGTAGCGCAACTGGACAACTTGATCGTGGGATTGGGTGTCGTGACGGCCTTGCTCGCGCTGTGGGCGGCCGTGTTCTCAACCAGGGTGGACATGGCGACCAGGCGCGCCACGGCCCTCGCGGCGAAGCGCTACGAGGACAGTGTCCGGCCGGCGCCACGGCTCAGCTTCACCAGCCCGCCCCAGCCCGGCCAACCGATCGAGCTCGAAGTGGAGAACCTTGGCGGCACCATGGCTGCGGGTGCCGTGATCGTGCAGGCGGGCGACGACCTATACGCCGGCGAGCTGGCAATGCCGGAGCACGCGCCGCCTCGGCGAATCTATGTGAATCCAGTCTTGAAGGCGTGGCAGCGAAAGAACCACCCGGCGTGCCTGATGCTCGTGGGCCGCGACCTGACCGGCAAATGTTGGGATTGCCTCGATGGCAACAAGCCGATCGAGGATCCGCACAAGTGGCTCACGGCTGAGCTGCGCGAGCTGCGCCTGCAGGGCATTGTCGACTTTCCAGCCGTGACGGGGCCCGCATAGCAGTAAGGCGCTACCGCTCGAGGTGCGCTTCCAGGTTCAGCTTGACGTTGCCGTGTAGAGCCTTGGAAACCGGGCACCCTTCTTTGGCTTCTTCCGCCAGCCGCTGAAACTCTGCCTCGTCGATCCCCGCGACGCGGCCGCGCACGGTCAGCGTGGAGCTGGTGATGCCGGTGCCGGGAACGAACTCGACCGCAGCGCTGGCGTTCAGCTCGTCGACCCTGTGGCCGGCCTTCGAAAGGCCGTTGGAGAACGCCATGCAGTAGCAGGCGGCGTGGGCTGCCGCGATGAGCTCCTCGGGGCTGGTCTTGCCGTGCTGGCTCTCAGCTCGGCTCGCCCAGGAAACAGGAAGCTCAGGAAACGCCCCGCTGGCAGGCGTGACGTGCCCGCTCCCGCTGGTCAGGTCGCCGTTCCAGACTGCATCCGCCTTGCTGATCGCCGCCATTCCTCTATCTCCTTATATGTCAGCCGCCGAGAGCACTTGTCGACGGCCACGTGGCCCATACCTGGGCGAGACTCGATTGAGTCTCGGTTTGGTCGCGCAGGTCATATACGAATGTAGATCGGTTGGCAGGTCCGCATCCACGCTGATCGCCAGTGACCCAGACCAGGTCGTCGGTCAAGAAGAAGGGGTGGCTTCTTCCATCGGTGCTCACAGCGCCCAGGTCAGAGCCGGTTGCGGCATCGATGACGTGGACGATCGACACTCCGTTCGGCCCGCGCACCGCATAGGCGATATGAGTGCCATCGGGCGAGATCGTCGGGTCGATCCAGCTCAGGCCGGTCCTGAAACGCGCGGCGCCGGTGGCTGCGCTCCACCGCCAGACATTGCCCTGCTGCTCGTAGAACAGCTGGCTTGCGACTGGCGACCAAAGCGCCATGCGCGGACCACCTGCCTTGCCCCAGCCCGCCCCCGGCGGAATCAGGGCGAAAGCCGCCGCCTTGCTCCCGACGACGTTGAGATAGCTCGCGCCACGCGGACCCTGGTTCCACAACGCAAAGGCGAAATGGCCGTCCCGCGAGAAGGCTCCGGAGCGGGAGACCGTGTCCACGTCGGCGCACGTGGTCGCGGCCGCAGGGTAGGTCTGGATCGGCACGTTTCCGGTGTCCCACGAGTCGTGCAGCGTCGGCGGCTTCACGGTGGAAACCCACAGCGCCTGCGACAGATCAGGCGCCACGGCGACCAGCCGGCCGGCGATGCCCAGCTCGAAGGCCTGGGTCGAAGGCAGCTCGACGACGGCGGCCATAGGGCTCGAGATGACGACATGGTGGGGGTCGAGGATCTGTGTTACCACCACCCCCTCCCCGAACGAGCAGAAGTTGTGAGGGTTGGCCTCGTCTGCATAGTCGCGCAGGAAGACTCCCGTCCGCCCGGTGATGGTCACGATCGCGACAGGATCCGTGTTGCCGACGTCACCAGTGCAGCTGATGGGGAGCGGCTGAAGGTTCGGAGGGCTCGCCGGGGGCAGGTGGCCGAACCGCGTCGGGTTGAGCGTGAACAGCGGGCTCGCCGAGGGCGATCCGGGGGAAGGACTTCCCGGCGTGCCCGAGCTCACGGTTGGCGGCGTGTTGCTACACGCCGCGGCCACCAGGAGGCAGACCGCGGCCAGAGCGCATGCCGCGGACTTCAGCGCAGGATCGTGGAGCAGTACTGGGCGAACGGGCCCGCGGGGCTTACGCAATTCTTCTGCTGCTGGAACTGCAGCACCTGGCCGAAGTCGTTGGTCGTGCCGGGGTAATCGCCGCCGTACGTGAACGCCTTGCTGGCGCCGTTGTAAGCGAACCACGGGTACGTGCAGAAGGGCGTTCCATAGTTGGCCGCGCCGCAGCTGCTGTCGACCTCGGCTTTGCCGCCAAAGTCGCTGACTGCCGACCACCCCTGGGCACTGCTGCCATCGCCAAAAGTGACGCCCTTGATCTGGATTGGCTCGAACTTGAGCCAGGTCGGGACGTCGTAGGAGTAGCAAGGATTCTTCTTGGCGCTGCCCGGAAGGCAGAACTGGCCTGCGGGCGTCGTGTAGTCGCCGGTGTGGCCGATCTCCCACACCAGCGAGTTCGGCGCGTCGTGGACCAGGCCCCAGCCCAGCGAGTTACCGATCCTCTGGACGCTGAATGCCGGCATCAGCGGGCCGTCGATCTTGCTGTTCAAGACGATGGTGCCGGCGTGGCCGGTGGTCAGGTCGGTAACCGTGATGTGCATGCCGTCTCTGGCCGCCGTGACGTACTGGTGGTCGGTGATCGTGTCGCCGGCGTGCATCGTCAACGGGCCGCCCGTGGCGCTGTCGACCAGCATGGCGTTGAAGGCGGCAGACTCGGAGTTGCCTGTCTTGGACACTTCCCAGACGGGCGAGCACGCCGTGTAGGTGTTCGCCGAGTACACCACGTTGTAGCCGCCCCCGGCGGTGCACCCGGTGGTGATGCTGTTGGGGTAGAACTGCAGCTCCAGAAATGCCTGGCCGAACAGGCTGTTCGGATCGGTGACCGTGCCGCCGATCCAGAAGGTCGGTCCGACCGAGTCCACCTGCACGGCCCCATTCGCCGGCAGAACCACAGTCCAGGTCAGGTCCTGCGCAGAGCCGGCCTTGTTGGACAGCGGGTCAATTTCCGGTTCGTCGTGACCAGTGCAGCTCGAGGTGTACCAGACGTACTCCTGAGGGTGGTGACCGATACAGAGCGACTGCGAGGTGGTGCTGGCCGCCCCGCCGGCAATCACCATCGGCCCGGCGACGAGAGCCGACAAGCCGGCCAACACGGCAGCCCCTAGCACGGTCTTCCTGCCCCGCATGCCAACCTCCGCAATGAACCCCGGATGGCCTCCGATCGAGCGCGAAAATCGCTCGAGCGGGGAGCTTATCACGGCAAGGTCGAGCTGTCGCTCAACCCGTTTCGCGGCCCTCGACATCCGACTCGCGACCGCCTCATGCCGCAAGATGTGCCTTCCAAAGGATCACGATGGAAGACGACGATCGCGTTCAGCGCTTGGCCAGGCTCGCGGTCGAGGTTGGCGCGAACGTTCAGGCCGGCCAGCACGTTCTGGTCAGAGGTCGCGTCGAGCACGCCCCGCTTGCGCGGGAGATCGCGCGGGCCGCGTATCGCGTGGGAGCAGCCCTGGTCGAGAGCGGGTACAGCGATGGGCACTTCGAGCGGGCGTTGATCGAGCTGGGACCTGAGGAGTCTTTGACGCTCAGTCCGTCCGGCGACCTCGCGGCCCTGAAAAACCTGACTGCGCGCAACGGAGCGCTGATCTCGATCTCCGGCGACCCTGCCCCCCACCTGCTCAGCGACCTCGATCCTGCCCGCGTCGGGAAGCTGATTCCGATCGAGCTGCTGAAGCAGCGCAACGAATTCATCGGCGGCCGGCTCGTCAACTGGACCATCGTCGCGATGCCGAATGAGGCTTGGGCCGAGCAGATATTCGGCAAGCCCGACGTCGACCGCCTGTGGCAGGCAGTCGAGAAAGCGGTCCGGCTGGACGCCGCCGATCCAGTGGCGAGGTGGCGCGAGCACATTCACCGCCTGGACGCCATTGCGAATGCCCTCGCGGCCAGGCATTTTGACGCGCTTCACTATCGGGGGCCGGGGACGGACCTGACAGTCGGATTGCTGCCTGGGTCGAAATGGATGTGCGCGAAATTTGAGACCTCGACCGGTATCAAGCACGTACCGAACCTGCCGACCGAAGAGGTCTTTACATCCCCGGACCGGCGTAGGGCTGATGGCAAGGTGCGATCGACCCGACCGCTGCAAGTCGGAGGCACCGTGGTTCGCGACCTCGAGCTGACATTTATGAATGGACGGATCACCAACGTCGACGCCGCCGAAGGCGCAGACGTCATCCGCGCGCAGGTTGCCACCGAGGAGGCGGCCGGTCATCTTGGAGAGCTGGCGCTGGTCGACGGGTCGTCCGAGGTTGGCAAGCTGGGCATCACGTTCTTCAACACTCTGTTTGACGAGAACGCCACCTGCCACATCGCTTTTGGGAGCGGTTTCCCGTTCGCCGTCGAGAAAGCGGATCACGCCGAGGGTCTGAACGTCTCGGCCATCCACACCGACTTCATGGTGGGTGGGCCGGAGGTCGAAGTTGATGGCATCGAGAAGGGCGGGGCACGCGTCCCCATCCTGCGCGATGACGCGTTCCAGATTTCATAGACGCCGATGACGTTGCCGTTCGACGGTCGCTTCGCCGCCTGGATCGCAGTCGCCCTGGTCCTGATCGTGACGCCCGGACCGGATACCGCGCTCATCATCCGCAACACCCTGCGAGGCGGCGCGCGGTCGGCGTCTCTGTCCGCGGTCGGCGTGGGGGTCGGTAGCGCGGCGTGGGCCGCGGCCTCGGTCATCGGCGTGGCCGCTCTGCTCGAGAGCTCGGACGCTGCCTTCATCGTCTTCAAGGTCGCCGGCGCCACCTATCTCGTCTACCTTGGGCTCCGCACGCTGGCCGGCACCTTCCGCGCAGCCCCT
>DATARC010000110.1:0-6623 GCA_036264335.1 Candidatus Dormiibacterota bacterium | reverse complement strand
CCGGGCAGCCGTTCGCGCAGTTCGTGACGAACCCCACTCACCAGCTCAAGGGAACGTGGTCTGACCCCACGCCGGTGCCGTCTGAGATCGTCACCACCGGCCTGGCCGAGAACCAGACCAACGACCCGCTCGAGACCGAAGCGCTGGCCGCGGCAGCGCACTTCGGCTACAACGTCAATGCGACCTACCTCATCCTGACTCCGCCGGGACACGGAGCGAGTGCATACGGCTCCGTCTACTGCGCGTATCACTCCGAGACCGGTCACACCACCGGTCACGGCGTCCGTTACGCCTTCATCCCGTATGTCCCCGAGCAAGGAGCGGGATGTGGCCAGAACTCCGTCAACGCCAACGACTCGTTCGGTAATGGGTACCTCGACGGTTACAGCATCGTCGCCGGCCACGAGTACGCCGAGGCGGTCACCGATCCTGACAACCAGATGGGCACTCAGGACGGCTGGAACGACGTCCAGACGAGCGAGAACGGCGACAAGTGTGCGTGGAGCGGACTCCAGAACATCTCGCTAGGCGGCCATTCGTTTGCGGTCCAGCCGATGTGGAGCAACGAGGCCAATGGCGGCCAGGGGGCCTGCGCAATAACACGATAAGCACGATTCGGCGGCCTGAGGGCGGGGCGAAGGCCCCGCCCTCTCTATTTCGCCCCGGTCACCCCGCCGTCGACGACCAGGCCGGACGCCATCACGAAACGCGACTCGTCTGACGCCAGGTACAGCGCCGCCCAGGCCACGTCCTCGGGCTGGCCGAGCTCGCTGCCCAGCTGGCGCTTGCGGATCGAGGCATACCCCTCTTCCGGATCCGCGTACGACTCCTTGATGTAGCGCTCGACGAACGGGGTCATGATCGTGCCCGGAAGGAGCGCATTCACCCGGATGCCGTGCTGGGCGACGTCGACCTGCATCGACCGGGTCATCGCCAGCACAGCGCCTTTCGACGCCGCGTATGACACGCGCCGGGCCAGCCCGATCTCCGCGATGCAGGACGACATGTTGATGATCGACCCGAATCGCTGCTTGACCATCACTGGCACTATGGCGCGGCTCATCAGGTAGACGCCCCGCACGTTCACCCTCATCACCCGGTCGAAGAGCTCCGGCTCGGTCTCGAGCACGTCCCCAACTCCGCTGATACCGGCGTTGTTGAACAGAACGTCGATTCGCTTCAGGCGCTTCACGATCCTGGCCGTAACGCCAAGCGTCTCCTGCTCATCCGTCACGTCGACGTGTTCGGCGACCGCCTGCCCTCCGCCCTTGCGAATCTCGGCGACGGTCGCCTTCGCTCCACGATCGTCGACGTCGGCCACGACCACCTGGGCGCCCTCGCGCCCGAACAGCCTTGCGCTCGCCCGGCCGATCCCGGAACCCGCGCCGGTGATCACGCAGACCTTGCCATCAAGCCTGCCCACGCCCTAAGTCCTCTCGGTGCCGATCAGACGCGCCACCCCAAGCGCCAGCAGGATGATCGCGCCATCGACAGCATCGATCCACGTGGAGCTGATGTTGGACAGGGTCAGGATGTTGGTGACCAGCGACAGCAGGATCACCCCTGTCAGCGCGCCGATCATGCGTCCGCGCCCGCCGTCCAGCGAGACGCCACCGATGACCGCCGCGGCGAAGACGCCGAAGATCAGGTTCGAGCCCTGGCCGGCGGTCACCGCGGTGACGCGGCCCGCCTGCATCAGCCCAGCGATCGCCGCCAGCACCGACGCCGTCATGAACACCCCGATGCGGATCCTGTCGACCTTGATACCGGCCGCCCTGGCGGCCTCGAGGTTGCCTCCGATCGCATACATGGCCCGACCGACGCGGTGATAGCGGAGGAACAGCTCCGCGACGATGAAGACCGCCGTGGTGACCCAAACCGCGACCGGAATACCGAACCACGACTCGGCGCCAAGGTAGATGTAAACCTCAGGCAGGCTGTAAACGGTCCGGCCACCAAGCCAGCCGAGCTGCAGGCCGGTCAGGAGAATGCTCATCGCCAGCGTGAAGATGAAAGCGTTGAAGTTCGCCTTGATGACGAGAAAGCCGTTGAAGATGCCGACAGCAAGGCCGATCCCCAGCACCAGCAAAAGGCCCAGCCACGGGTTCCATTCGGTGCCCAGACCTTCGCTGGCCTTGGGCGCAATGAGCCACGCGCCAAGCAGTGGCGCCAGGCCGAAGGTGCCCTGCAGGGAGATGTCGAACTTTCCCGTGAGGAGAATGAGCGACTCGGCCACCACGACCAGGCCCAGCGCGGCGCCGCCGGTGGCGACGTCGATGAGGTTTGACGAGGTGAAGAACACGGGGTTGACGATCGAGCCGCCGATCATCACCAGCACGATGACAGGGACGAGCGTCAGCTCTCGGAACCAGCGGAGCACGACGAATCGCGGATCTCGACGCGCCATCGGCGCGCGGTCCGCAGATAGCCGGTCTGTCGCCGCGGCCTCGCTGGTGGCGTTTCTCACAGGCGTGACTCCTTGTGCCCGGCCAGCTCGAGGCCTTCGACCGCCGCGATCAGCTGCTGGCGGTCCCACGGCGGCTCGTCGAACTGGTGGGCGATCTTACCCCTGACCATGACCAGCAACCGGTTGCAGATGCGGAGATCCTCGAAGTCGTCGGAGACCACGAGCACAGCCATGCCTTCGTCGCGAGCTGTGCCGACAGCATCGAGCAGCGCCTCCTTCGACGCCACGTCGACTCCGACTGTCGGGTTGACGACGACAAGAACCGCAGGATTTGGTGCCAGCGCCCGGCCAACCACGACCTTCTGCTGGTTGCCCCCGCTCAGGCTGGATACGGGCTGCTGGAGGCTCCGCGCCACGATCTGCAGCCGTTCGGTCTGCACCTGTGCGATGCGGTCGCGCTCCTTGTTGTTGACGATCCCGAGAATGCCGCGCGATACGTTCTCGAGCATCGCAAGCGTCAGATTCTCGCCCACGCCAAGCTGCGGCGCGAAGCCCCGCGCGTGGCGGTCCTGGGGTACGTAACCGACTCCGCGATGGAGCACGGCGTCCACCTTGCCTGGTGGCACCTGCCGGCCGAGCACGGTCACCGTTCCGGACTGCGGTTTGATGAGCCCGATCACTGCATCGGCCAGCGTCACGCTTCCCGACCCGTCAAGGCCGACAAGGCCGACGCATTCACCTGCACGAACGGACAGGCTCACCCCATCCACCGACCCCCCACGCGATTCGACCTTGAGCTCGGACAACGCCAGCCGCTCCTGTCCGATTCCCGAACGCTTCGGAGCCGCCTCGATTTCAGTGGCACGTCGCGGCGGCGCGCTGCCCACCATCGCCGCGACCAGGTTGGCCTGGCTGATTTCGGAAACGGCGGCTGACAAAACCATCTTGCCGTCACGGAGAACGCTCACGCGGTCACAGATCTCGTAGATCTCCTCCAGGTGATGCGAGATGTAGAGAACGCCGATGCCGCCTTCGCGCATCCTTCGTACACGGCTGAACAGCCGCTCGACCGCTGCCTTTTCGAGCGCGGCTGTGGGCTCGTCGAGGATCAGGAAGCGCGCACCGATCGAGAGGGCGCGCGCGATCTCGACGATCTGCCTCTGTTCGACAGTGAGGCTGCCCGCCGGCTGGTCGACGTCGATGTCGAAGCCCCACTCCAACATGACCTCGCGGGCCTGCCTGCGCATGCGCCGCCAATTGACAAACGAGCTGCGCGAATCGCCGGTCGGCCGATTGAGAAACACGTTCTCTGCCACCGTGAGCGGAGGTACCACCATCGATCTTTGGAAGACGCAGGCGACGCGATCCAGCCACGCGCCACGATCGGCAAGGCTGGGAGCCGACGCGCCCGCCAGACGGATCACTCCGTGATCGGGACGGGCGAGGCCGGTGAGCAGGGTCACCAGCGTCGATTTGCCGGCGCCGTTGCGACCGACAAGGCCGTGACACTCGCCGGCGCGAAAATCGAGCGAAACATCGATGAGAGCCCGGGTCTCGCCGAATGTCTTCGAGACGTCGAGGGCCTCGCCCACGGGGGGCTGCCGATCAGCTCCCCGTGGTGAGTTTCCCTCCATTTGTGAGCTTGAGTTTTACCTCTTTGTCGCTACTTGTTGTTGCACCACAGGTCGGTTGAGTTGACCTGCGTGGAGCCCGCGTCGCCCGCCAGCGTGACAAGCGGAGCCGCAAGGCCGTCCTCGAGGTTGCCGGCCACCGTCACGATCGAGCTGTTGTGGTCGGTCGTCTGGCCGGCCGTGTAAGTCGCACCGGCGATTGCCTGCTTCGCGTAGTAGATCGCGTAGTAGGCGTACTTGTCCGCAGGCTGGTCGATGGTGGCGTCCAGGGTCTTGGCGCGGATCAGGTCGCACTCGTGCGGCGATCCGTCGTTGCCGACGAGGGTGATGTGGTTGGTGGCGCCGACGTCGGTGTACAGCTTCTTCTGCTTCTCAGCTGCGATGATCCCGTCCTCGGGCACGCTCCAGTGAACGTAGATCCCCCGCAGGTCCTTGATGGCGGTGAGCGCGGTTGTCGCTTCCTGGACCGCCGGGTCGGTGCCCCAGTTCTTGGTCTCGTAAGCCTTGACCGTGAAGGCGGGGTACTTGGACTGGATGACCTTGGTGCAGCCATCGGCGCGGTCCCTGGCGTTGAGCGAGGTCAAGTCGCCTTCGACCATGGCAATGGTTCCGGGGCCTGTCGCGTGTGACGCGATGTAGTCGCACGACTTGTTGCCGTAAGCCGTGTTGTCCGCGCGCACGATCATGTACACGCTGCCCTGGCTTGGCGCCACGTCCACGGTGACGACAGGGATGTTCTTGCTCTTGGCATAGTCAAGCGCCGGTCCGATCGCCGCGCTGTCGGCCGGGTTGATGATCAGCGCCTGCACGCCCTGAGCGATGAGCGACCTGACGTCCAGGATCTGCTGGGCGGCTTCGTTGCCATTGGCCTCGACGTTGGCGACGTCCGGCCCGACCAGCTTCACACCGAGCTGCGTCTCGTATTGCGACTCGTACTTGAGGTAGTTGCCCCAGAAGCCCGGCAGGTTGTAGGTGAGTACGACGCCGATCTTCGGAGGGCCGCCCGCCGCGGGCGCTGGGCTGCTGCCGCAGGCCACCGCCAGAAGCGCGACCGCAGCCATGGCTCCGGTGGCTCGAATCCGACTCCCGAAATGCGCTCTCAAGCTGTTTCCTCCTCTTTGTTGACGAAAGACCAAGCTGCTCAGGACCCGCAGTAATCCGATGTTTGGCGACGACAGCACCCTAATTCGTATCGGGACAGGTGTCAAGTGTTCACTATCGTGCCCTCAGCCATCGGATGTTCTGCCCTCCAGGCCTCACCGTTCGGGAACGCGAACATCGCGAGCGAAGCCGGCTTCATCTCCGCGCTGTAACCGGATGCTTTCGGGGCCACGTAGCGACCGCGAACCACCTGGGCCGGGTGCACGAAGTGCTCGTGAAGGTGGTCGACGAACTCGCAGATCCGGTTGTCCAGGGATCCGCTGACCGCGATGTAGTCGAAGATCGCCAGGTGCTGGACGTACTCGCACAGGCCGACGCCTCCCGCATGGGGGCATACAGGAACTCCAAACTTGGCGGCCAGGAGCAGCACCGCGATGACCTCGTTGACGCCGCCCAGCCGGCAGCTGTCGACCTGGCAGAAATCGATGGCGCCCGCCTGGAGCAGCTGCTTGAACATCACCCGGTTGTGGACGTGCTCCCCCGTCGCCACCCCAATCGGCTCGATCGCCTCTCGGATCCGACGATGGCCGAGGATGTCGTCGGGGCTTGTCGGCTCTTCGATCCACCATGGGTTGACCTCGGCCAGCGCCCGGACCGCGTGGATCGCCTGCTCCACGCCCCAGACCTGGTTGGCATCGAGCATCAGGAACCGATCCGGCCCAATCGCCGAGCGCAGGATTCGAGCCCTGCGCAGATCAGACTCGGGGTCGCCGCCGACCTTGAGCTTCATGTGGTTGAAGCCCGCGGCAATCGCCTGTCCGGCGAGCAGTTTGATCTTCTCGTCCGAATACCCCATCCAACCCGCTGATGTCGTGTACGCGGGAAAGCCATCGCGAACCATCTCCATCTCGCGCGCCGGCCGCGTCGCGACATTGAGCCGCAGCATCTCGAGCGCCTCCTCGCGATCGAGTGCGTCCTCGATGTATCGAAAATCGACGCAATCTACGAGCTGTTCTGGCGACATGTCGGACAGCAGCTTCCACAGCGGCTTGCCCTCGGCCTTCGCGTAGAGGTCCCAGACCGCGTTGACCAGCGCGGCGGTCGCCAGGTGAACGACACCTTTTTCTGGTCCAAGCCAGCGGAGCTGGCTGTCAGCGACCAGCCCGCGCCAGAAGCCCCCCATGTCGGCGGCGATGTCCTCGAGCGTGCGCCCGGCAACGTGGGGCGCCAGGAGCTCGACCGCCACGACGCAGAGCTCGGTGCCACGCCCGATGGTGAACGTCAGGCCGTGTCCTTTCAGGCCTTTCGGGTGGTCGGTCTCGAGCTCCACGTAGGCCGCCGAATAATCGGGGTCGTGGTTCATGGCGTCGGACCCGTCCAGGGTCTTCGAGGTCGGAAACCGAACGTCCCGAGCCGTGACCCGCAGAATCCTTGTCGGCATCCCCGGGCCGAGTTATATGCTAAAGCTCCGATGTTTGTCAATA
>DATARC010000082.1:0-5778 GCA_036264335.1 Candidatus Dormiibacterota bacterium | reverse complement strand
GCCGTGAGCTCGCTGGCGGCGGCTCGGCAGTAGAGACGGAGGTCCAGCGCGACCTGGTCGTTGCGCGACCGACCCGCGTGGAGGGCGGCGCCGGCGGGCGTGATCTCGGAGAGCCGGCGCTCGATGGCGACGTGAATGTCCTCGTCGGTGTCGAGGAAGTTGAAGGTGCCTGCGTCGAGCTCTTTGCCAACCCGGCGCAGACCCCGTTCGATCGCGGTCAGCTGCGAAGCGGTGATGATCCCTGCTGCGGCTAGCCCGCCAGCGTGAGCGAGGCTGCCGGCGATATCGAACGGGTAGAGCTCGTAGTCGGCGTCAAGGGACGAGGAGAAGCGTTCGAGCTCGGGCAGCAGGCGTCGCTCGAAGCGACCGGCCCAGAGCTTGTCGCTTGAGGTTTTGCCTGCTACTTGCCCAGGCGTTTGACTTCACCCAACAGGCTGCCCAGGTCCCGAGCGTGCAGGCGGCCCTGGACCTGCGCCGATGTGCGCACTCCCATGCCCCACAGCTTGATGAACCCGGCGGCAGCCGACTGATCGAATACGTCGCCCTTGCCGTACGTGGCCAGCGACAGCTGGTAGAGCTGCTGCGGGCTCTTGCGCCCGACCACGTGTGACGAGCCCTTGAACAACTTCACGCGCACGTCCCCAGTGACGTGGCGCTGCGTTTCGACCACGAATGCGTACAGCGCATCACGGAGCGGGCTGAACCACAGGCCGTCATAGACCATCTGCGCCCACTGCTGCGCCACCAGGTCCTTGAAACGCGCGACCTCCTTCGGCAGCGTGATGTCTTCGAGCGCTTGGTGAGCCTGGAGCAGGAGCACCGCCGCGGGCGCCTCGTAGATCTCGCGTGACTTGATGCCGATGAGCCGGTTCTCCAAATGGTCGATGCGGCCGACGCCGTTCTCGCCGCCCACCTGGTTGAGAGCCGTCACCAGGTCGAGCGAACTTATCGCCTTGCCGTCTAGCGACACCGGCAGGCCCTCTCGGAAGCCGATCTCGATATATGCGGGCTCGTCGGGGCACTGGCGCGGGTCGCGCGTCCACGAATAGACCTCGGCGGGCGGCTCGGCCCAAGGGTCCTCCAGGACACCGGCTTCGATCGAGCGGCCCCAGAGGTTCTCGTCAGTCGAGTAGGGAGACCGGGTGGTCGCAGGCACCTCGATGCCGTGTTGGTTTGCATACTCGATCTCGTCGTCGCGGTTCATCCCCCACTCACGCACCGGCGCGACCACCTCGAGCTCGGGCGCAAGCGCAGCGCTGGTGACGTCGAACCGCACCTGGTCATTGCCCTTGCCGGTGCAGCCGTGGGCGATGGCGGTCGCGCCTTCGCGGCGCGCAACCTCGACAATCATCGCGGCGATGAGCGGCCGGCCGAGGGCGGTGGCCAGCGGGTACTCCTTCTCATAAACGGCGCCCGCTTGAAGGGATGGCCACACGAACAGCTCGAGAAAAGGAACCCGGCCGTCTGCGACGTAGGCTGCCGAGGCCCCGACCTTCAGCGCCCTGGCCTGGATGGCATCCAGGTCTTTCTTCTCGCCAAGGTCGACAGTGAAGGCGATGACATCCCAGCCCTTGTCTTTTAGCCAGCGGATCGCGACGGAAGTGTCGAGGCCGCCCGAGTACGCGAGAACGAGCTTGTTATTCGACATGGGCCAGCAGGTCTTTGAGCGCCTTGCCCGCCCCCCGCTTGCTCATGACGGCGATGATCGTGTCGTCGCCGGCTACGGTGCCCGCGATGCCCGGCAGCGCCGCCTCGTCGATGCGGCGCGCGACGAGGTTGGCGGTGCCAGGAGGCGTCCGGATCACAGCCACGGGCTCGACCAGCTCCACTGACAGAACCAGCTCACGGACCAGCGCGGCAGAGCTGCGGTAGCCGCTGACGGAGCGCACGAGGCCGAGCTCCTGGATGTCGCGCGAAATGGTCGCCTGCGTGGCTCGCAGGCCGCGGCGCGCCAGCGCTTCAGCCAGCTCCTGCTGTGTGTGCACGGCACCGCGGTTGACCAGCGCCAGGATGGCCTGGTGGCGCTGGCCCTTGGTGGCGGTCACCCGAGGCCGAGGACCTTGTGCATGACCGCTTGAGCGCGATCGATCTCTTCCGCGGTGATGATCAGCGGCGGCACGAGGCGGATCGATTTCTCGTCGACGGCATTGATGATCAGCCCGGCCTCGAGGCAGTGCTGCTGGAAAGCTTTGGCATGTGGCTCGGCGAACTCGGCCGCCTGCATCAGCCCAAGTCCACGCACCTCTTTGGCGCCGAGCCCCTGAAGAACGCCGTTCAGCAGCTCGCCCATCTCGGCCGCGTGGCCGACCAGGCCGTCGCGCTCGATGACCGCGAGCACCGACAGCGCGACAGTGCATGCGAGCGGGTTCCCGCCGAAGGTCGACCCGTGGTCGCCCGGTTCCAAGACGTCAGCGCGAGGTGCGGCGAGGCAAGCGCCGATCGGGACGCCGCCGCCGAGGCCCTTCGCCAGAGTCATGACGTCGGGAGTGATCCCGTGGTGCTGGTGGGCGAACCACTTGCCGGTACGCGCAATCCCGGTCTGTACCTCATCCAGGATCAGGAGCAGGTTATTTTCGTCGCACCACTTGCGCACCCCCTCGAGGTAGCCCTTGGCCGCCGGAATGATGCCGATCTCCCCCATCACCGGCTCGAGCATCACGGCCACGGTCTTCTCGGTGGTGGCGGCCTTGATCGCCTCGAGGTCGTTGAACGGCACGTGCACAAAACCGTCGGGCAGCGGCTTGAAAGGGTCCGAGTACTTGTGCTGGCCGCCTGCGGTGACGGTGGCCAGGGTGCGGCCGTGAAACGAGCCTTCGGCGGTGATGATCTCGAACGCGCCGTCACGGTTTTTCGCGCCCCACTTGCGGGCGATCTTGATCGCGGCTTCGTTCGCCTCGGCGCCTGAGTTGCACAGGAAGACGCGCGAAGGAAACGACAGCTCCACCAGGCGTCGAGCAAGCTCGACCTGGGGCCGCGTGAAGTAGAGGTTCGAGGTGTGGATGAGGACGCGCGCCTGGCCCATCAACACCCGAGCGATGTCGGGATGGGCGTGGCCCAGGACGTTGACGGCGATCCCGGCCACGAGGTCGAGATATTCCTTGCCGTCCTCGTCGTAGAGCAGGCAACCCTCGCCGCGCACGAAGGTGACCGGCAGGCGCCTTCCGGTGTGCATGAGGTACTGCCCGGCCAGCTCGGGAGTGTTGGGCATCGTGCTAGGGCGTGACCATCGTGCCGATGCCCGCCTCGGTGAAGAGCTCTAACAGCAGCGCGTGTGGCGTGCGGCCGTCGACGATGTGTGCGAGAGGAACGCCGTCCAGGGCTCGCAGCGCAGCCTCCAGCTTGGGAATCATGCCGCCGGTCACCTCGCCCGAGTCGATTCTCTGCCTGGCGTCTTCTTTCGAGAGCACGGCGACCACGCGCCCGTCCACGCCCAGAACGCCGGGAACATCGGTAAGGAGGATCAGCTTGTGTGCCTTCAGCGAAACCGCCAGCTCGGCGGCGACAGTGTCGGCATTGATGTTGTAGGCGTGGCCGTCGTAGCCCAGGCCGATCGATGCGATGACCGGGATGTAGCCCCGCCCGAGCAGCGCGGTGATCGGCTCCTTGTTGACCTGGGTGACACGGCCGACAAAGCCCAACGCCTCGTTCAGCGGTTCGGCGATGATGCACGGCCCGTCCTCGCCGCTCATTCCGACGGCCTGGCCGCCAAGCCGGTTGATGCTCGCGACGATGTCGGGGCTAACCTTCCCGGTCAGCACCATCTTCACGACTTCCATCGTCTTTTCGTCGGTGACGCGGAGGCCCTTCTTGAATGTGGCCTTGATACCGAGGCGCTCGCTCATCGAGGTGATCTCAGGGCCGCCGCCGTGCACCAGCACCGGCTGCATGCCGACGTAACGAAGCAGCACGATGTCGAGCAGCGTCTCGTCGCGCGCTTGCTCGATGGCGTTGCCACCGACCTTGACGACCACGATCTGGCCGTGGAATCGCTTGATGTAGGGCAGCGCCTCGACCAGGACCTTGGCGCGCTCCTCGACCGTCAGCGTCATGTGGTGTAGTCCGCGTTGATTCGCACGTATTCCTCCGAAAGGTCACAGCCCCAGGCTTCGGCGCGGCCGTCCGCCAGCCCAAGGGTGGCCACTATCTCGATCTCTGGCTGCTCGAATGCGCGCCGCACGGCCGAAAGGTCGACGTTGACCCCCGCGCCTCTTTCGAACACGACCAGCCCACCCACGCTGAGGTGAAGCTTGTCGAGCGCCAGTTCCGCGCCACTGTAACCGAGCGCGCACACGATCCGGCCCCAATTGGGGTCCCCGCCGTGGACGGCGGTCTTGACGAGGCTGGAGGCGGCAACCGCGCGGGCCGCGGTTCGGGCGTCGGCATCGGACAGCGCGTCGACGACTCGGACGCTGATGAGCTTGCTGGCTCCCTCGCCATCGCTCGCAATTGCGCGGGCCAGCCGGCGCGCGACCTCGAGCAGCGCGCTCTCGAACAGCTCCGCCTCCACGCTGCCCGCCCTGATGGCTGGATTGCCTGCAGCGCCGTTGGCCAGCATGAGGAAGGTGTCATTGGTCGAGCTGTCCCCGTCGATGGTGACCTGGTTGAAGCTGCGGTCGGCGATCGGCTTGATGAGCTTGGCCATCAACCCCGACTCGACGGCAGCGTCGGTCGTGATGTACGCGAGCAATGTCCCCATGTTGGGATGGATCATCCCGGAGCCCTTGCACATCCCCCCGACGCGAATCGTGGTGCCGGCGATGTCGACCTCGAGCTGCGCTGTTTTGGGAACGGTGTCGGTGGTCATGATGGCGCGCGCTGCCCTCTCGCCACCGTCAGGTGTGAGCTGCGTGCACGCCTCCGCGATGCCGGTCTTGATCGCCGCCATCGGAAGGTAACGACCGATGACTCCAGTCGAGCTCACGAGCACCTGGTGCGGGTCGAGGTCCAGGCGGTCGGCGGTGAGCTTCGCCATGAGGAGCGCGTCTTTGAACCCCTGCGCGCCCGTGCATGCGTTCGCGTTGCCGGAGTTGATGGTCACGGCGCGCACGCGGTTGTGCTGCAGGTGGAGCTGATCGATGACCACCGACGCCGACTTGACCTTATTGGTGGTGAACACGCCGCCCGTGTCGCAGCCAAGCTCGGACTGGATGACGCAGAGGTCGTCCCGCTGCGCGGTTGGAATCGCCGTCGCCCCAGTGGTGAATGCCTTGATGCCGCAGGCAGCGGTGCCGGCGCGGAAACCGCGCGCGAAGGTCACGGCCACTGGACTGGCATTTTCAGCGCGGTTTTCCGGTCGAAGCCGAAGGCGATGTTGAAACACTCCACTCCCTGGCCGGAGGCGCCCTTGACGAGGTTGTCGAGAGCCCCGGTCACCACTGCCTTCTGACCCTGGGCCGCGACGTTGACGAGGAAGAGGTTGGAGTGGCTGGCGAGCTTGGTGGTCGGGCTTTGGTCGAGGACCTTGACGAACGGTTGCCCCGCGTAAAACTCGACGTAGGCGTCGTGCAGCTCTGCGGCGGAGCCCTTGAGGTCGAAGTAGCCGGTGACGAGGATCCCTCGAGTCATCGGGACCAGATGCGGGACGAACGTGACGCGCAATCCGCTGGCTCTGAGGGCTCCCAGCTCTTGGGTGACCTCGGGCAGGTGCCGATGGCCGCTGATCGCGTACGCGCCGATCGACTCGTTGACCTCGCTGAAGTGGGTGCCGATGCCGGGAGACCGGCCGGCGCCACTGACGCCGGACTTGGCGTCGATGACGATGTCAGAGCCGACCAGCCC
>DATARC010000049.1:0-2820 GCA_036264335.1 Candidatus Dormiibacterota bacterium | reverse complement strand
ACGATCTGCGCCATGAGGCCCGCCTGCGGTTGGGCTTGCCACCCATCGCCCCAGAACAGGGTGAAGATCTGGACCGCGGTCAGCAGCGGGCCGCCACGATAGGTGAGGCTCGGCGTCGCGGTCGGCGCCGGCGCCAGACGGGCGTCGTCGTGCAAGGGCACCACACGAATCGGATTGCGCCGCGCTTGATCTGCGGTTCCCGGGCCGGCTGGGGGTGTAGCCATCTGGACCTCCGGGCGCCCAGTTCATTGGCAGCCCAATTCCTCCACTAGGATGAGCACACCGAGCGCCTGAAGACAGGGTACCGAGGAGGCGGGATCAGCAGCTGGCGATCAACAAGCGCCGTCTGAAATTGCATTCGGGAGAGATCGCATGTGAGATCTCCGGATCCGACACCGCGCAGCTGGTGATCGGCATCCCTGGCCTCAGCGCGAACCTGCGCAGCTTTGATGTCATCTACGACGCGCTTGATGGCAGCCGGCACCGCAAGGTCGCCTTCGATCCTCGCGGCCGCGGCCAGAGCAGCCAGACGGGGCCGGGCACGTACGGATGGCCCGCACATGCCCGCGACGTCATCGAGATCGCAGACCAGCTCGGCGCCGAGACCTTCGATGTGATCGGCTGGTCGATGGGCGCATGGATCGCGATGGTGGTCGCCCAGATGGCGCCCCACCGCGTCAGGCGCGTGGTGCTCGTCGATGCGGCGGGCCTGCCCGAGGAATCGATAAAGATCCCCGTCTACGCCGGCCTTGACCGGCTGGCGGCGGTCTTCCCCTCCCGCGAGGCCTTCATGACCCTGGCCAGGGGCCTGCCCCACTACCAACCCTGGGCTCCGTGGGAACGGCTCTTCGACTACGAGCTGGTGGACGTGGAGGGCGGCGTCTCGTTCCGGACCCAGAAGGCGGCGCCCTGGGAGGACGAGCAGTACCGCCTCCAGCAGGACCCCTACGCGCTCTGGCCGGCGCTGACGATGCCGGTGCTGCTGGTGCGCGCCGCCCAGGAGGTGCCGCCCGACTTCGGCTTCCTGATCACCAAAGAGGAGTACGCCCGGTTCCTGCGGGAGGTCCCAACCGCCGAGGGGGTCGAGATCGAGGCCAACCACTACACGGTGGGGATGGCCCCGGCCGCGGCAGAGGCAATCGGCGCCTTCCTGGACCGGTAGCCCAACGACCGCGAGCCAACGCGTGGCGGGGGCGAGCGGAGCGTCCTAACATTCAGGCCGGTGGCTGAGTGAGCACCGCTGACCTCGTATTTGGAGTCTGCCTCCTGGCGGGGGGCGCCCTCCTCCTGCTCACGCTCGTCCTGGATGACATCTTCAGCGGCCTCTTTGGCGCCATCCACCTCGGCTTCGACGTAGCCGGCGTGTCGCCCGCCCCGATGCTGCTCGGCTTCCTCGCCATGTTCGGCGTCGGCGGACTGTTTGGGCTCCATGGCCTCGGGGCTGGAGTCGGAGTGGCGACCCTCTCGGGCATCGTGGCCGGCCTGCTCGGCTCTGGCGTGGTCTTCGCCGCCTTCAAGGTCCTCAAGCAGGCCGAGTCGTCGGATACGTTCAGGCTCGAGGAGATGATCGGGTCGACCGGACGCGTCTCGGTCGGCATTCCCGCGAACCGCTTTGGCACCGTGCTGATCAGCTTCGCGGGCGGCTCGCACAACCTGACCGCCACCGCCGATGCCGAGATCCCGCCTGGCCGTACGGTCAAGGTCGTGGGCGTGGCCGGCAGCAACATCGTCGTCACCCCCGTCCCTGCCGTCGCAACCGAAGGAGCACGTCCTGATGCCTAGTTTTGTGACCTCGACTCCATTCCTCGCCGTCACCGGCGTGATCATCCTCATCCTGCTCATCGCTTTCGTCGCGAGCCGCTACAAGGTGGCGAGCGCCAACGAGGCCCTCATCGTGGCCGGCTCGCGAGGCGCCAAGGTGCGTGACGAGCGAGGCCAGGTCATGTCAAGCCCTGGCGACAGGGGCGTCAAGGTCGTGGTCGGAGGCGGCACCTTCATCCGGCCGCTGCTCGACCGCGTCGGCAAGCTGAAGCTCACCGCCCGCCAGATCAACGTGCAGCTCGCGGACGCAGTCACGAGCCAGGGCATCAAGGTGCAGGTCCAGGGCGTGGCCACCTTCAAGATCGGGCGTGACGTCGAGTCGCTGCGCAACGCCGCCGAGCGATTCCTCGACGCGAAGCCCGAGCAGGTGGACTCGATCGTGAAGAACGTGCTCGAAGGATCGCTGCGTTCGATCGTCGGCACGCTGACCATCGAGGAGCTGATCCGCGACCGGCAGAAGCTGCTCCAGCAGGTGCAGGACGCGGCCAAAGGCGACCTCGCGACCAGCGGCCTCCAGATCGACGCATTCACGATCCAGAGCTTCTCGGACGAGTCGAACTACATCGAGCTGCTCGGCCAGCAGAGCGTGTCGACGGTCACCCGAGACGCCCGCATGGTCAAGGCCACCACCGACCAGGAAGCGGCGGTCCGGGAGGCCGAGTCGCAGCAGGTCAAGATCAACGCGGGTCGGGACGTCGCGCTTCGCGAGGCCGAGACCAAGACGCAGGTTGCGGCTGCCCAGGCTCGCGCCGACCAGGCAGGCCCACTAGCGCAGGCCGAAGCCCAGCAGGAGGTCGTGCGCAAGCAGACCGAGCTGGCGCAGCTCGAGGCCGACCGCAAAGAGAAGGAGCTGCTCTCCTCGACGGTCAAGCCTGCCGCCGCGCAAGCGCAGGCCGTCATCGCCAAGGCCGAGGGTGACAAACGGGCGAAGATCGCGTCCGCCGAAGCCGACGCGGAGACAACGCGATTGGAAGGAGGCGCCGAAGCGCAGATCGTCCT
>DATARC010000189.1:0-19408 GCA_036264335.1 Candidatus Dormiibacterota bacterium | reverse complement strand
GCCGGCGTGGCGATGGCGATCTACGCCTACAACAAGGGCTACCGCAGGGGCGCCGCCGTGTTCGGCAACGACCTCAGCTCGCAGGGGAACGTTCCCAATCTTTTGAGCGCGTTCGCGAAGCTCGGCGGGCAGATCGTGATCAACCAGACCCTCACGCTGGACCAGAGCTCATATCGGACCGAGGTCTCCGCCCTGGTCGCGGCCAACCCCGACGTGATCTTCACCGAGGCCGATCCCCAGACCGATGCCGCGTACCTGAGCCAGCTGCAGCAGCTGCACGGCATGATTCCCGTCGTCGGCACCCAGCCCACGGTTCAGCCACCTTGGATCAAGGCGGTGAGCGGCGCCATCGGCAGAAGCACCCTTGCCCAGAACTTCGCGGCCGCCCAGCCGTTCGCGGCGTCGCAGGGGCCTGCGTGGGACGTCTACAACACCGCACTTCTCGCCTCGGCGGCCACCGTGCCGCAGCCCGACCAGTGGAGCCAGGACCCGTATACGGAAACCGACTATGACGCCATCATCATCATGGCGCTCGCCATGCTGGAGGCGAAGACACCAGACCCCAGCTTCTACAACGCTTTCATACCCAAGGTGGTCGGCAACGCCCCCGGCTCGACCGAGGTGCACTCATTCAAGGAAGGGATGGATGCGATCGCGGCCGGCAAGACCATCAACTACGTCGGCGCCGGCGGTCCCGTCGCGTTCGACCAGTATCAGAACTCCACGGGCGCGTTCGAGCTGATCGGATACGCGGCCAACGGCACCAACCCCCAGCTTGCCATCGTCAGCGCCGAAGACATCGCGAGGCTTCGCAAGTGACGGCGCGCGGACGACTGACAGGCTGATTATCGAGCGACCGGCAGCACCAGTTTCCCGGGGGTTGACGTGGGCCAGCTGATCCCGGCTTTCGGCTTCGGGCTGATAACCGCGTCGATCCTCGCGATCGCGGCGGTCGGCTTCACGCTGCAGTTCAGCGTCACCAACATCCTGAACCTCGCTTACGGCGACATCATGACCGCCTGCGCTTTTGCGGCCTACCTTGCCAACCACGCCGGTGTGAACATCTGGATCAGCATGATTGTCGGCGCGCTCTTCGGCGCCGTCTTCTCGATGCTTCTCAATCGCTTCGTGTATTTCGGTTTCGTCCGCCGTGGCACCAGGCTGTTCGGAATGATCATCGTCACGATCGCCGTCAGCCTGATCATCCAGAACGTCCTGCTTGCGATCTTCCGGCCGACCTTCTTCAGCTACCAGGCAACCCAGGGATCCTCTTACCACCTGGGCTCCATGGTGTTCACCGCGAGCCAGCTGGCGATCATGGCGATCGCGGTCGTGGCCATGGTCTGCGTCCACCTCCTGCTGACCCGAACCCAGCTGGGCAAGGCGATGCGCGCGACCGCCACCAACCCTGGCCTGGCCCGAAGCAGCGGGATCGCCACCGACCAGGTGATCGACGCGGCCTGGCTCCTTTCCGGGGCGCTGTGCGGCATCGCCGGGGTCGCCCTCGTCCTGAACACGGCGACCTTCAGCGAGACGACGGGCGCCGCGTTCCTGGTTCCGATCATCGCGGCTGCGGTCCTCGGCGGCATCGGCCAGCCCTACGGGGCAATGCTGGGCGCGCTCACCATCGGCATTGCGGGCGAGGTCGCGGCCGCGCTGATCAGCCCCTCTTATAAGGATGTCGTCGCGTTCGTGATCCTCATCGTGGTCCTCCTCGTCCGTCCGCAGGGGATCCTGTCGGAGATCGCCGCGGCCAAGGAGGTGGCGGCATGAGCGACGCGATGCAGTTCTACATCACGACGCTGCTGATCTATCTCTTCATCGACATCATGGGCGTGCTCGGCCTGAACCTGCAGTTTGGAGTCGCCGGCATCATCAATTTCGCCTACATCGTCTTCGTCGGGGTCGGCGCCTACACGGCCGCGGTGGTGTCCCTCGGTCCCGACTATCCGGGCAACTTCCAGCATTACGTGTTCGGCGCCAGCTGGCCGTTCCCGTTGCCCATCCTCGCGGGTGGTGCGGCCGCCGGACTGCTGTCGCTGGTCGTCGGCGTGATCAGCCTGCGGCGGCTGCGAAGCGACTACCAGGCCATGGTCATGCTCGTCCTCTCGCTCATCGCGACGCTGATCGCGTCGAACGCGACAGGCCTCGTCAATGGGCCTGCGGGGCTCGCCACGGTTCCCCAGCCGCTGTTCGACCAGCTCGGCCTCTCTTACCTCGAGTACGACTGGGTCTACGCAGGCTGGTGCTTCTTCCTCACCGTGCTCATATTCCTGTTCGTTCGGGCCATCACCAGGTCTCCGCTCGGCCGCACGCTGAGGGCGATGCGCGACAACGACCGAGCGGCGGCGGCGGTCGGCAAGAACATCACGGCGCTCCGGCTGATGATCTTCGTCGTCGGTGGCGTGATCGCAGGCATCAGTGGCGCGGTTTTCGTCGAGTTCATCCAGGCCTGGTCGCCAGGCTCGTGGCTCTATCCCGAGACGTTCGTGTTCCTGGCCGCGATCCTGGTCGGCGGCTCGGCCAACAACTGGGGCGTCATGCTGGGCACCCTGCTGGTTCCGGTCGGGTTCCTCGAGGTGACGCGATACCTGCCGCCGATCTTCTACCAGGGCTTCATCGAGGCGATGCAGTGGGTGTGTGTCGGGCTCCTCATCCTGCTTTTCCTGTGGTTCCGGCCCAACGGAATCTTTCCCGAAAAACCTGGACGCTTCAAGCCGCGGGCCGCAGCGCAGTCGGGGCCGGCCGATTAAATGGACGCGCCGCCCAAGCCAATCCTCTTGGTGAGCGAAGTGCGGCGTGATTTCGGAGGTCTTAGAGCCGTCGATGGCGCCTCGTTCAAGGCGCTGCCCGGCCGCATCACCGGCCTGATCGGCCCTAACGGCGCCGGCAAGTCAACGCTGATCGGCATCATCGGCGGCCAGATCAAGCCCACGGCAGGCTCGATCACTTTCGACGGTCAAGACATCACCGGCCTCGCGCCGCACCGGATTGCGCGACGTGGCCTGGTCCGCACCTTCCAGCTGTCGGCGGAGTTCACCAAGCTGACCGTGCTGGAGAACCTTCTCGTCGCCGTCCCGAATCAGAAAGGCGAATCGCTGCTGGGCGCTGAGCTGAGCCGCCTGTACTGGGGTCGCACCGAGGCTGCCAACGTCGATGCGGCACGCGACGTGCTGGACCGCTTTGCCATGACCCCCAAGGAGAACGAGCTGGCCGGCAACCTCAGTGGCGGCCAGAAGCGCCTGCTGGAGATCATGCGCGCGCTCATGACCAAACCCAAGATGCTCCTGCTCGACGAGCCGTTCGCCGGTGTCAACCCGACGCTCGCCCGCGAGATCGAGCAGTACCTGCTCGACCTGCGCGCCGAGGGCCTGTCGATGATCATGGTCGAGCACGAGCTCGCCGTGGTCGAGCGGCTGTGCGACCCGGTCGTGGTCATGGCGCAGGGCAAGGTCATCTCCGAGGGTTCGATGCGCGACGTCACCGCGCGGCAGGAGGTGCTCGATGCCTACCTCGTCGGCTGACGGAACGGGTGGCAGGCCGGCGCCATTTCTGCAGGTCGACGACCTCAGCGCAGGCTACGGCGGGACGGTGATCGTGAACGGCGTCTCGGCCGGCGTCGGGCCGGGAGAGATAGTGACCATCGTCGGCCCCAACGGCGCCGGCAAAAGCACGTTCCTCAAGGCCATCGTCGGCATGATCCCGGCGCTCAGCGGCCACGTCCGCCTTGGCGGCGAGGACGTCACCAACATGCGGGCGAACCACCTGGCCAGGCGCGGTCTCGGTTACGTCCCCCAGGTGAACGACGTGTTCGACACCCTGTCGGTGCTCGACAACCTCGCGATCGGCGGCTACCTGCTGAGCAGGCCGGACGCGGCGAAGCGGACAGAGTCAGTGCTCGAGACGTTCCCCGCGCTGAAAACGATGCTGAAGCGGACGGCGAGCAAGCTCAGCGGCGGCGAACGCAAGATGCTGGCGATCGCCAGGGTCCTCATGCTGGAGCCGCGCCTCCTCGTGCTCGACGAGCCGACCTCCAACCTGAGCTCAGAGCTGTCGAGAATGCTGCTCGAGGAGCACGTCCGCCGTCTCGGCAAGGGCGGCACAGCCCTTCTCATCGTGGAGCAGAAAGCGCTGGCGGCCCTGTCGATCTCGGACTGGGCGTACGTGATGGCGGCGGGCTCGATGAAGGTGTCGTGCGCCGCCAAAGATCTGCTGGCGCGAAAGGACATCGGCGAGGTGTTCCTCGGCCGGAGCACCGAGGAGACGAACGTTGCACAGGCATCAGGCGGGATGGAATAGGAGAGCTCAGATGGAGACCGAAAACGGCGAGGTGGTGCTCGATGTCGTCATGCCGCCCAAGTCGGGCCAGGCGGTGGAGATGAAGAAAGGCCAGCGCATCCGCATCACGGACCTGGAGGGCAAGCAGGTATGCGATGTGGCAGTGTTCAACATGGACAACCTGCGCGAGAAGCTCTCGACCTCCTACTCGCGCACGCGGTACCCGATGAAGGTGACCGGCGAGTACATACCGCGCGACCACCTGACCGAAGGCGACACCCTCATGTCCACGCTCTGCCGGCCGATGATGACCATCGTCAAGGAGACAGCCACGATCAAGGGCGTCCACGACACGCACCACAGGATGTGCAACCGCTACCTGTATGAGTCGAACGGGTACGGTCCGCGCGACGGCTGCCAGGAGCAGATCGCTGCAGCGGTGGCGCCGTACGGCATCGCGTCGGAGGACCTGCCCGACACATTCGACCTGAACATGAACTTCACCCATGACTGTGAAAACCACAGGTGGTGGATCAAGGAGCCGGTCAACGAGGCCGGCGACTACGTCGAGATGCGCGCCGAGATGGACGTCCTCGTCGGGCTTTCGAACTGCCCGCTGGACGTCATGGTGCCCTGCAACGCATTCAACTGCACGCCGCTCCGTGTTCAGGTTTTCGAGGCTTAGAGATGGATCTCCAGCTCACCGGCAAGGTGGCATTCATCACCGGGGCCAGCAAGGGCATCGGACGCGCCGTGGCGGAGCAGCTGGCGGCCGAAGGCGCGGATGCGGTGATCACTGCCCGGACGGCCGGGCCACTTGACGCGGCCGCGAAGGAGATCTCCGCCAGGAGCGGACGCACGATCGTGCCGCTGGCAGGCGACATGAGCAAGCCGGAGGACGTCGACAGGTGCGTCAACGAGGCGTTGAAACGCTTCGGCCACATCGACATCCTGGTCACCTGCGCGGGCAGCTCGCCCGGCGGCCTGCTGGAGAACCTCACGGAAGAGCACTGGATGTCGAGCCTCAACTTGAAGTTCATGGGCTACGTCCGCTCGGTCCGCGCGGTCATCCCGCACATGCGCGAGAGGGGAGAGGGCGCGATCGTGCTCGTGGTCGGCAACGACGGGTTGAAGCCGAGCTACTGGGAGATGACGGCCGGCGTGGCCAATGCCGCCGATATCAACTTCGCCTCGTCGGTGGCCGAGCAGTACGGGCGCTACGGCGTCCGCATCAACACCGTCAACCCCGGGCCGGTCAACACCGACCGCTGGGATGGCCTCGAGAAGGCCTTCGCGCGCGACAAGAAGGTGGACCAGCATCGCGCGCACGAGCTGGCGGTCTCTTCGATCCCTCTGGGCCGCATCTGCGAACCACAGGAGGTGGCGTCGCTGGTGACCTTCCTGGTGTCCCCGCGCGCCTACTTCATCAACGGCGCGCACATTCCCATCGACGGCGCGCAGCGCAAGGCGTTGATGGACGTCTGATGGAAAAGGCGACCGAGGTGTTGATTCCGGCCGGGGAGGGCCGCGCGTTCAGCGTGCCGAGGGGCGCCCTGCTGGAGATCATCGATGTCGAAGGCCAGCAGGTGGCGGACTTCATCTCGATCATCCAGGGGGACCCGAAGGAATGGATGTCGGCCACACACACGCGCTCGACCGTGCTGCGGCTGAACCTCAGAGTCGGGGATCGGATTCAGACCAACTGGCGTCGCGACATGTACGAGGTCGTCAGCGACGACGTCGGCATGCACGACCTGATCACGTCGATGTGCGACGCCCGCCGGTACCGGCTGGATTACGGGGTCGAGAACCATCGCAGCTGCCGGACCAACTTCCTCGAAGCGCTGGCGCCATGGCGGTACGAGGAGTGGCAGATCCCCGACGTCATCAACATCTTCCAGAACGCGCCGATCCACCCCGACCGGACGTTCGGCAACGAGTTTCCGCTGAGCAAGCCGGGCGACAAGATAGTTCTGCGCGCCCTCCTGGACGGAATCGTGGCAGCGATCTCCGCATGCCCCCAGGACCTCAACCCGTGCAACGGCTTCCACCCGAGCCCGATCAAAGCCCGGATCCTGACCTAACCATGCCGTGAGGACCCGAACCAACGACGGCGTCCAGATCTATTACGAGGAGGCCGGCCAGGGCTTCCCGATTCTGTTCATCCACGAGTTTGCCGGCGACCATCGAAGCTGGGCGCCGCAGGTCAGCCGCTTCGCAGCCGCGCACCGCTGCATCACGTACGCCGCGCGGGGTTACCCACCGTCCAGCGTCCCAACCGACGCGGCAGCTTACTCGCAGCAGCGTGCAGTCGATGACGCCATCGCGGTCCTCGACGCGGCCGGCGTGGACCAAGCCCACGTGGTCGGACTTTCGATGGGCGGCTTTGCCGCGCTGCACCTCGTCCTGACCCACCCGGATCGCATTCGTTCCGCCGTCGTCGCCGGGGTCGGCTACGGCTCTCAGCCTGAGAAGAGAGAGCAGTTTCGCAAGGAAAGCAACGCGCTGGCGGCTGCTTTCGAGTCGGACGGCTCGGCCAGGGTGGCCCAGACGTATGCAGTCGGTCCGGCGCGCGTGCAGCTTCAGAACAGGAACCCAGGCGCCTGGCGGAAGTTCGCCCAGGCGCTTGCGCAGCACGACCCGACCGGCGCGGCCATGACGATGCGCGGCGTCCAGGCGGCGCGGCCCTCTCTGTACGATCTTCAGGATCAGCTGCGTGCCGTGCGCACTCCGGTCCTGATCCTGTCGGGCGACGAGGACGAGGGGAGCCTGGAGCCGTCCCTGATGCTCAAACGGACGATCCCCACGTCCGGCCTCGTGATCCTTCCCCAAACCGGACACACCGCCAATCTCGAGGACCCGGACGCGTTCAACGACGCCGTCAGCGGGTTCCTGGCCGCTGTGAGCAGCGGCGCCTGGCGAGGGCGCGACCCGCGAGCGGGGACCGCCTCGATCATGGGAATCCTGCAGCCCTAGCGGACGACAGCACCCGGCCGCGCGGCGGCCAGGCCGGCGCCGAGCTGGGTGGCGCAGATGGCGATCATCGCCAGGACCGGCAGCGTCCATCCGCCGCTCAGCGAGTGCAGCAGCCCCGCCACCAGCGGGCCGAGGGCCGAGACCATGTAACCGATACCCTGCGCCATGCTGGACAGCCTGCGCGCGATGACCTCGTCCTGCGCGCGAGAAGCCATGAGCAGGAGCGTGAGGCTGAAGGTGCCGCCCGTACCGATGCCGAGAAGCGTCGCCCATGCGAGCGGCAGCACGGTCGGTGCAAACAGGACGCCGGCCAGGCCGACGAGGATTAGCGCCGAGCAGCCGACCACCACCGCCTGGGCGTTGCCGGATCGCTGCGCCACAAGAGGCGCGGCGAAGTTGCCCGCGATGCCCACAGCGGATAGAACCGCAAGCACAGCTCCGGCAGCGACCGCGCTGGAGCCGTGGTCACGATAGATGGTCGGGAGCCAGGACAGGAGCGAGTAGTAAAGCGCCGATTGCAGGCCGAAGAACAGGGTGATCTGCCACGCGCGGAAGTCCCTCAACAGGCCGATGTCCCCGCCGGCCGTGTGGGCTCCCGGCAACGGATGCCGAAGCTGCGGCAGCCACACGGCGCAAGCGACACCGGCGGCCACGGCCCAGATGGCCAGCGCGGATGGCACAGATCCGCCCAGCGCGCCGACGAGCGGTACCGTAAATCCCGCGGCCAGCGCAGCGCCGATGGAGAGCGCGCTCGTGTAGGCCGCGGTCATCTGCCCCAATTGCTGCGGGAACCGGCGGCGAAGAACGCTGGGCATCATCACGTTCATCACTGCGACCGCCAGCCCGCACAGGACGGTGCCCGCAAACAGTGAGAGGTTCGGCCACCACGGGCGCAGGGCGAGACCGGCGCACAGCGCCGCGCACATGGCGAGCAGCACCCGCTCCTCGCCGAGGCGCGCCGAGAGGGGAGGTCCGGCGAACGCCGCCAGGCTGAAGCACACGACCGGGATCGCGACCAGCAATGAGCGCTCGAAGTCGGTGAGCGAGAGGTCGCGCAGGACCGGCGGGACCTCGGCCACCGCGATTCGCAGGTTCAGCGCAAGCAGGATGATCCCCGCTGCCGTGAGCCGCCTCAGCGCGACTTCGCCCGGATGAGCGACAGCACTCGTTCTGGTGTGAAGGGAAGCCTGGCGTCTGGCACCGAGAGTGCGTCTGCGATCGCATTTGCGATGGCGGCTGTGGACCCAATCGTTCCGCCCTCGCCGATGCCCTTGGTGCCGAGCTCGTGGACGGTCGAGGGCGTGACGAGGTGTCTGATCTCGACTGGCGGCATCTCGCCGGCCGTCGGGATCAGGTAGTCCATGAAGCTGCCGCTGAGCAGCTGGCCGTCGGCGCCGTAGCTGATCTCCTCCAGCAGCGCTGCGCCAACACCCTGCGCGATGCCCCCGACCACCTGGCCGTCGACGATCGTCGGGTTGATCACTGTGCCGCAGTCGTCCGCCACGACGTAGCGCATGATCTCGACCGAGCCGGTTCCCGCATCGATCTCCACCATGCAGGCGTGGGTGGCGTACGGGTGCGAAGCCTGCACTGGGTCGTAGGTGACTGAGACATCCAGCGTGTAGCCGCCGTTGTCGGCCGGGTTCACCGCCGCGAGCTCGGCCAGCGTGACGCCGGCCGCCTCGCCGTCGACCAGGATCTCCGAGCCGGCGATCGACAGGCGCTGCACCGGTTGGTCCAGGCGCCATGACGCCGCGTTCAGGATCTCGGCATGCAGCTGCTTCGAGGCGCGGTGCGTGCAGGTCGCGGCCGTCACCGAGCTGCGACTCATGAACGAGCCGGTGCCCCGACCGACCCTGGCGGTGTCGGTCTGCTCGACGATCACGCTTTCCGGGGCGACACCGAGCTCGGCTGCCGCCACCTGGGCGAACGTCGTCTGGACGCCTTGTCCGATGGCAGGGCAGCTCGTCTGCACGCGGACCAGGCCATCATCGCCGACCCACACCCGCGCGGTGTCGGTGCCCGGAATCCCGACCATGCCGCGCCCTTTGAAGGTCGACGAGCCCGCCCCCGTGAACTCGACGTACGAGCTGAGGCCGATTCCGACGAGCCGCCCCTCAGCGCGTGCGCGGGCCTGGTCAGCGCGGGCGTGGTCGTAGTCGAACGCTGAAACCGCGACCTCCAGGGCGGCCGGAAAGTCACCGGACTCGTAGGGGTGGCCGGTGACCGCCGTGTATGGCATCTGCGCCGGGGTGATGAGGTTGCGCCGCCTCACCTCAGCCGGATCGATGCCGAGCCGGCCTGCGATCAGATCCATCAGGCGCTCGTGCGTCAGCACCGCGGTCACCATCCCGACCCCGCGGTAGGGTCCCTCCGGGCATTTGTTGGTGGCGATTGCATACGAGTCGTACTCGTAATGCCGGATGTCGTAAGGCCCCGGGATGAGGCCGGCGCAGGTCATCGGATCGAGGAGCGGGCCGTGTGGCCTGATGCCGTAAGCGCCGATGCTCGAGAGCACTGTGGCGCGCAGGCCGAGCACACGGCCGTCCTTCCGGACCGCCGCGCTGAAGCGGACGATCTGGTCGCGCGCGTGGTTCGACGCCTGCAGGTGCTCTGACCGATCCTCGATCCATTTGACGGTGGCCTTGAGCTGCAGGCTGATCCATGACAGGAGGATCTCCTCGGTGTACACGTGCGCCTTGAGCCCGAACCCGCCCCCAACGTCAGAGGCGATGACGCGTACCCGGTTGCCGTCGAGGCCGAGGCTCTCGGCGATCGCCTCACCGACGAGGTGAGGCGCTTGCGTCGAGCTCCAGGCCACGACCCCGTCCGAACCGTCCGGCATCGCGATCACGCCACGCCCCTCCATGGGCGCCGCCGAAACTCGCGGATGGACGACCTCGCCTTCGACCACGACGTCGGCCCGCGCGAAGGCAGCGTGGACCTCGCCCATCGTGCGGTGGCCCAGGAAATACCTGTTGTCGGGAACCGATTGATGCACTAGCGGCGCGCCTGCCGCCATCGCATCGTCGAAGGTGATCACCGGCTGGAGCGGCGCCAGGTCCAGCTGGATGAGGTCGACGGCGTCCTCGGCCTGGTAGCGGCTGCCGGCCACCACGACGGCCACGATCTCGCCGACGAACCGGACGTGGTCGGCGGCGATGATGGGACGGTCGGGCGCAATGGCGCCGGGGGTGGTGAGGTGGACTCGCATCGGGTCGCAGGTGCCCTGCAGGTCCGCAGCGGTGTAGACCGCGACCACACCAGGCGCCGAGCGCGCCGCGGCGGTGTCGACGCCGTTGATCCGCGCGCTCGCCATCGGGCTGCGGAGCATCGCGACATTGAGGTGGCCCTCTGGCTTGAGGTCGTCGATGAAACGCGCGTGACCGCGCAGCAGCGGCCCATCCTCGAGGCGCGGCAGCGCCATCCCGATCGGCCCGGGTTGCACGCTCAGCGCCTCACCATGTCTTCAAAGTCTTGACAGTCCGGTCAATTAGTAATACAAATCACCGATATCGGCAAGCGGGGGATTCGGCGCGACAAAGTGGTGCAGCCGGTGGGGGGCACGTCTCTAGCCAACAGAGCCCGCGAATCCATCCTGCATTCGATTCTCGAACGCCGCTTCGAGGACAGCCGCCTCCCGCCCGAGAACGAGCTGGCCGACATGCTGGGTGTCAGCCGCACGACAGTTCGCTCTGCCCTGCAGTCGCTGGAGCAGCATGGAGTGCTCACCCGCAGCCCGCGTCGTGGAACCCAGGTGCACGGCCGCTTGAGCCCGTCGATGGTCGCCCTGCAGCGCCTGATCGGCTTCACGCGGATGCTCGAGGAGCAGGGCTACACCGTGGAGACGCTGACCACGCCGCGGATCACCAGCACGCCATCGGATGAGGTGCTCAAAGCGCTCGACGCCCCGAAAGGAACTCCGGTCTACGAGATCGACCGGCTGTTCGTCGCCAGCGGCAAGCCGGCGATCTGGGCCATCAACTACATCAGGGCCGATCTGTTCGCCGAGCCACCCACCGACGATCAGCTCGCGCAATCGCCTTTCGACATGGGCGACCTCCTGATCAGCGGTCCTGTCGACCAGGCCCTCGTCGAGCTGGTGCCGCGAAAAGCGACGAAGGAGGTGGTCAAGCAGCTCGGTCTGAAGCCGGCCGAGGCCTATCTCCTGCTGAAGGAGTTCCACTTCTCGGAGTCCGGGGAGATCCTGGGCTTCAGCCTGATCCATGTCAACGATCATTTCGTGCGATTCCGCCTGCACCGCGGCGGCCGATGAAGACGGCGGCCGGCATCACCGATCCGGTGGCCATCAACGGGATCGGCACCTCGCCGCTGCGCAAGGAGGACTGGCCGCTGGTGCGTGGCGAGGGCACGTTCATCGCCGACTTCAAGCGCCCGAACATGGTCCACGCCTTTGTCGTCCGCAGCCCGCTGGCGCATGCGCGCTTCACCACCATCGATCGCAGAGCCGCGCTCGCCGCGCCGGGAGTCCTTGACGTGATCACCGCAGAGGACCTGCCCAATCGCGGCCGCCCGATCCCGACCCGCCAGTTCGCGGACGAGGGCTCGAACCGGTTTCTGCAGCGCCCGCTGGCGGATGGCGTGGTGCGCTACTCGGGTGAACCGGTGGCCTTGGTGATCGCCGACTCGCGCTATCGCGCGGAAGACGCAGCGGAGCTGCTGGAGATCGATTACGAGCTGCTCGACGTGGTGCTCGACCCAGACGGCGCGGTGGCAGAGAGCGCACCTTTGCTGCGACCGGACGTCGGCACCAATGTGGCCGGCCACCTGGTGGTCGAGGTCGGCGACATCGATGAGGCTTTCGCCAAAGCCGACTTGGTGATCAAGGAGACGTTCCGCACCCAGCGGCACGCGGCCGTTCCACTCGAGACACGTGGCCTGCTTGCCGAATACCACGCTGACACGGAATCCCTCACCGTGTGGGGGGCGGCCAAGATTCCCCACGTCAACCGCGCGATCCTCGCCAGGCTGCTCGGTTGGAGCGACGTGACCAGGGTGCGGATGGTCGAGCTGCATGTCGGCGGCGGCTTCGGCGCGCGCGGGGAGTTCTACCCGGAGGACTTTCTCATCCCGTTCGCGGCCATGCGCACGGGCCGTCCGGTCGCGTGGGTCGAGGACCGCGAGGAGAACCTGCGCGCGACGAATCACTCGCGCGAGCAGGTGCATCGAGTCGAGCTGGCGGTCAGGAAGGACGGCACCTTCCTCGGTCTGAAGGACAGCTTCATCAACAACACGGGCGCCTACGTGCGCACCCACGGCATGACCGTGCCCGGGCTCAGCGTGTCGATGCTGCCGGGCCCGTACAGGTGGCCCGCTTATCGCGGCGAGTTCCGCAGCGTGGTCACCAACAAGACTCCGGGCGGCACCTACCGGTCGCCCGGCAGGTTCGAGATCAACTTCGTGCGAGAGCGGCTGATCGATATCGCCGCGCACTCGCTGGGCATCGACCCGGTCGACATCCGGCGCCGCAACCTGATCGATCGGACGAGCTTCCCGCACGACGTCGGCACACTGTACGACGGCCATCCGGTCATCTACGACAGCGGCGACTACGAGCTGCTGCTCGACAAGGCGCTCGCGGCGTTCGACTACGAAGGCCTGAAACGGTGGCGCCAGGAGCCGGCGGCTCCGGGGATGCGACGCGGGCTCGGCTTGGGGTTCTTCGTCGAGAAGGCCGGCCCGGCGGAGCGCGAGTACGCGCGAGTCGAGCTGAACGACAAGGGTGACGTCATGGTCTTCTCGGGCTCGGCATCGCTCGGGCAGGGGGTGGAGACGATTCTCGCCCAGGTTTGCGTGAGCCACCTCGGGCTGCCCTACGACCGCGTTCGGGTGGTGCATGGGGACACCGCCGCGATCCCCGAAGGCATGGGCGCCTTCGGCAGCCGCGCCACGATGCTGGGTGGAGCGGCGGTGATGCGAGCCTCGGAGCAGGTGAGAAAGCGACTGCTGGATGCGGCGGCGGAGGAGCTCGAGGCAGCGCCTGCCGACCTGATGCTGACGCCCGCAGGGGTGTCGGTGATCGGCGCACCCACTCGCGTCGTCTCGCTGGCGACATTGCTCAGCCCGAGCGGCGGTCTGATCACGGAAGAGCACCGCTTCGTCTGCGACCTGTTGGGCTTTCCGTACGGCATCCACTTTGCCGCGGTCGAGGTCGATCCGGCGACAGGCGCGATCCACATCCACCGCTACGCCGTGGCTTACGACATCGGCCGGTGCGTCAATCCGGTGCTCGTCGGGGGCCAGATATCGGGGGGCTTCGCGCAGGGAATCGGGGGCGCCATGTTGGAGGAATTCAGCTTCGACGAGAGCGGCCAGCCGATGTCGGCGAGCTTCATGGACTACCTGCTGCCAACATCGGAGGAGGTGCCCGACGTCGAGCTGCTCATCACCGAGGATGCGCCGTCTCCGCTGAATCCATTGGGCGTAAAGGGGGCGGGCGAAGGCGGAACTGCGGCCGTGGGCGCAGCCATCGCGAACGCGGTGTCCGACGCGCTGGGCGTCGAGGTCACGCGCCTGCCGCTGAGCCCGCAGCACGTCGTCGAGCTGGTGAGCGCGTGAAGCCCGCGCAGTTTGAGTACGACGATCCCCAGACGGAGGCTGAGGCGCTCGACCTCCTGGCCACTCACGGCGATGAATGCAAGGTCATCGCCGGTGGCCAGAGCCTGGTTCCGCTGATGAACTTCCGGCTCGCGCGGCCGGCACGATTGATCGACCTCAACCGAATCGATTCGCTGAGCTACATCAAGCGTGAAGAGGGCACCCTGGTGATTGGCGCGATGGCGCGCCACGCGCACCTCGAGCACTCGGCAGAGGTGGCGCAAGGCTGGCCGCTGCTGACCGAGGCGATTGGATGGGTCGGCCATGCCCAGATCCGGAACCGTGGCACGGTCGGGGGCTCGGTCGCGCACGCCGACCCTGCCGCTGAGCTGCCCGCAGCGTTTGCCGCGCTCGATGCCACCTTCGATGTCCGTTCGAAGCGTGGCTCGCGAAGCCTCGCTTGGAACGAGCTCTTCGTCTCGGAGTTCACCACCTCGCTGGCGCCCGACGAGCTGGTGACCGCGGTCAGGGTGCCGACCCTCGAACCGGGCACGGGCGCGGCGTTCGTCGAATACGCGCGGCGGCACGGCGACTTCGCGCTTGGCGGCGCGGCAGTCACAGTGAAGCTCGGTCGCGATGGGCGCTGCGAGAAGGCGACGATCGCCCTGCTCTCAGCCGGCCCGGCGCCGGTGCGGGCGGAGGCCGCGGAGCAGCGCCTGCGCGGCGCGACGCTCGACGACGCGTCCATCGGCGCGGCCTCGGCGGCTGCCGTCGAGGGGCTGCGCCCGACCACCGACCTTCATGGGAGCACGGAGTACCGGATCGGGTTGCTGCGCACGATGACCGAACGGGCCCTGGCCAAAGCCATACAGCGCGCAAGGAGGAGCTCATGAGTCGCAGGATCGCGATCGAGATCAATGGGCGCGCTGTCCAGGGCGAGGTCGAGCCGCGCCTGCTGCTTGCGGACTTCATACGCGACAACGCCGGTCTGACCGGGACCCATCTGGGCTGCGAGCACGGCGTCTGCGGCGCGTGCACCGTGCAGCTTGACGGCCAGCCCGTGCGGTCGTGCCTCATGTTCGCGGTCCAGGCTCATGGTCATCGCATCGCGACAGTGGAGGGCATGGCTCCGAGCGACACCTCGCTGAACGCGCTTCAGCAGGCGTTCCACGAATGCCATGCGTTGCAATGCGGGTTCTGCACGCCGGGCATCCTCATGACGATGGATGCGTTCCTGCGCGAGGAGCCCGACCCGACGCCTGAGCGCATTCGCGGCGCGCTGGCGGGCAACCTGTGCCGGTGCACGGGCTACCAGAACATCATCATCGCCGTCCGCCTGGCAGCCGATCGCCTGCAGCTCAGAGAGGAGCCGGCAGCCGAGGCGCCTTGACGTGCTGATCGACGTCCATTCGCATTACATGCCCAAGGCTCTGGCGCAGGCGCTGAAGGATAGATCCGAGGCGCCGCGAATCTTCGAGCACGAGGGCAGGACGATGATCGAATACGGCGAACGCTCGATCGCCCCCTTGACGCCGGTGTTCTTCGAGCCTGAGCTCATCCTCGAGCAGATGGACCGGGCGGGCATCGACCACGCTGTGCTGAGTGTCTCGATCCCCGGTGTCGACTGGCTTGCACCCGAGCATGGGGAAGAGGTGGCGCAGGCCGCCAACGAGGAAACCGCGGCGATCGTGGCCCGGTACCCAGATCGATTCAGCGGCCTGGCGACAGTCCCGCTGCAGGCGGGGGAGCGCGCGGCGGCGGTGCTTGGCCACTCGGTGGCGCTGGGCTTGAGAGGCGCAATGATCTACTCGAATGTGGCCGGCGCCAATCTCGACGATGCGTCGCGTCGAGTCTTCTTCGACACCGCTTCGTCGCTCGACGTCCCTGTCATGCTGCACCCGACCTATCCGCTGTGCGCGCCTTCGATGAGGGCGGGCGGCATGATCGAGATGGCGGGCTTCCTGTTCGACACCACGACCGCCACCCTGCGACTGGTGTTCGACGGGCTGTTCGAGCGACACCCGGACTTCAAGTTCATCGTGCCGCATGCAGGCAGCCTCATTCCTTACTTTGTCGGCCGCATCGACCACTTCGGTCTCGTGCAGAGGCCTGGCTCGACGGGCGCCATCTCCGGCCCTGCGAGCGATCACCTCCGCAGGCTTTACGTCGACACCGTGAGCGAGTGGGCGCCGGCGATCAGCCTCTGCTGCGATTTTTTTGGCACCGAGCGGATCATGCACGGCACCGACCACCCCTTCTGGCCGATGCCCCTGGGCCGACGGCTGCTGGATCAGCTCGACATGAGCGCTGAAGATCGCGCCAGGATCGAGCACGAGAACGCCGCGCGCCTGTTCCGCATCCAGCTGCCGGCGCGAGGCGGCGACTGAGATGCCCAGGCTGCCGCTGGTCCAGCCGGGGACGTCGCCCGAGGTCGATCGCCTGTATGCCGAGATCGGCCGGCTGGGGCGGCCCGTGTTGAACCTCTACAGCGTGCTGGCGAATCAGCCACCGGCGCTGGCGGCGTTCCTCGGGATGTCGCGGTACGTGCGGTCGGCGTCGAGCCTCGATCCCGGCCTGCGCGAGCTCGCGATCCTCGCCACGGCTCACGAGCTGGGCCAGGACTACGAGCTGCTTCATCACACGCAGGCTGCGGCTGCTGCGGGCGTCGACCCTCAGAAGGTCGAGGCGCTCGAGCCCGGTGGATCGCTCGACGTCATGACGCCGGCCGAGCGAGCCGCCGTGGAGTTCTCTCGCCAGGCCGCGCACACGCGCTCGTGCGACGACGCGACGTTCCTCCGCATGCAGTCGCTTTTCACGACCGAAGAGATAGTGGACCTGGTGGTGACCACGGCCTGGTACCACCTGTGCGCTGTGATACTGGGTTCGCTGCGGGTCGAGCTCGAGGGCGCCCGATGATCGTCCGTCGCGAGGACGGCGGCTGGACCCTCATCCGCCAGATGGATCACGCGGGGCACTGCGCCGAGCTGGCTCGGGCGTGGCGCGGGGGGCCCTACGGCCGCGATTCGGTGTCCGCGGCTCTCGAATATGCGGCCGGCTACCACGACCTGGGCTGGACCGAGATCGACAAACAGCCGGAGATCGATGCTGATGGCCGGCCGCTCAACTTCACGCAGATCGACGAAGCGCGCCACACCGAGTTTTACTCCGGCGCGGTGCGGACGATCGCGCTGGCTGACCCATCCGCCGCTTACCTCGTGAGCCTGCACGCCTCGGGGTTGTACAGCCGGCGGTTTGGCTGGGCGGGATTGAAACCGGTCGACTGGACGGCGATCGGTCCGCACGGCAGGGCGCTGTTGAAAGGCGAGCGGGAATTCCGCAGCGAGCTGTCGGAGTCGATCGCGCCGGCGGAGCTGGAGTTCGAAGCGATGTGGCGGAACTACATGCTGCTCGAGACTTTCGATTACCTGTCTCTGCTGACGTGCTTTGGGTTCGAGAGCTCGAGCTGCGGACCTGTGCCGACCCTCGAAGGCCGTTGGGAGCAGCTGGCCGTGCGCCGCCTGGGCGCGTTCGAGATCGAGCTCGACCCGTTTCCTTTTGCGGGCGACCGCCTGCAGGTCGAGGTGGAGTGCGTGCACCTGGAGCGCCCCGACTTCCGATCCCACGACGACCTCCGGGCTCAGGTCCGCTCGCAGCCGCCACAGACTCGCCGAACCGTTTACCTGGCCAGGTCCGGCTAGCTCAGGCCTCCATCGCCGAGGGAGCGGCCGGGCGGCCAACCTGGCCGAGGTGCCATCGGCCGAGGCCCCACAGGAGTGCGGCTGAACCGGCCAGCGTCGCCAGGCCGCCAATTCCCAACCCCATTCTTGCGCCGAACTGCTGGGCGATCCAGCCGACGATGGGGCCGCCGATGGGTGTGGTGCCCAGGAACACCATCACGTACAGCGCCATCACCCGGCCTCTGAATGCGGGGTCGGAATTGAGCTGCAGGAGCGAGTTGGCGGTCGCCTGGAACGTGATCATCGCCGCTCCCATCGGCAGCAGGACGAGAAGCTCGATCGGCAAGGTCGGCGCCAGCGCTGCGCCGATCAGGAGGCCGCCGAAGGCGACACCGGCAAACGCGAGCAGACGGTGGCTCGGTCGCGCTCGGTTCGCCGACACGAGCGCGCCGGCGAATGCGCCCACGCCCATGACTGACATCAGGAGCCCGAAGGTGCCCGGCCCGGAGTTGAAAACAAACCTCGCCATCAGCGGCATGAGCACCGAGAAGTTGAAGGCAAGCGTGCCCACCACCAGCATGAGGAGGAGCGGGAGTCGAAGCTCCGGCCGGTTCCAGGCATAGCGGATGCCGGCCCGGATCTGGCCGCGCGCGCGGACCGCGGGCACACTGCGGTGGAGCTCAGATGGGCGCATCAAGAGAAGCGCAAGCACCACCGGGAAGTACGACGCCCCGTTGTAGAGAAAGCACCATCCGGTGCCAACGAGCGCGATGAGGACCCCGGCGACGGCCGGCCCGATCACGCGGGCGAGCGTGAACACGGCGCTGTTGAGGCCGACGGCATTGCTGATCTGGTCCTTGCCGACCATCTCGGTCACGAAGCTCTGGCGTGCCGGGTTGTCGAACACGTTGACCATGCCCAGCGAGAAGGCCAGCACGTAGACCATCCACAGCTGGACGACGCCGCCGAGCGTGAGCCCCGCCAGCACGAGCGCGACCACGCCGGCCGCGGCCTGCGTCACCATCAGCAGCTTCCGCTTGTCGACCCGGTCCGCGAGCAGCCCGCCCCACGTGCCGAAGAGGAGGATCGGTGTGAACTGAAGGGCGGCGGTGATGCCGAGGGCGACGCCGCTGCCGGTCAGGTGCAGCACCAGCCACATCTGGGCGATCGACTGCATCCAGGTCCCGGTCACCGAGATGATCTGCGCGGTGAAGAAGATCCGGAAGTTCCGGTTGCGAAGCGATACGAAAGTTCGGTTGAACCCTGTCGCGACTGAGGTCAAGAACCCTGCTCCGCCAGCCGCAGCAGGATGACGGCAGCTTGATCCAGCGTGCGCAGCTCCTCCGCGCTGAGCGCCCCGAGTCGCTTCGCCAGGTAAGCCGTGCGGCGGGTGCGGCTTCGCTCGAGGACGCGCTTGCCTTCCGGGGTGATCCGAACCCGGACCAACCTCCCGTCCCTTTCATCCGGCTCCCTGGCCACCAGGTTCTGCTCGAGCAGATTGGCCGCGAGGACGGTCATGCTGGGTCTTGATACGCCCTCCGCTTCAGCCAGCTCGCTGAGGGTTAGCGGTCCGCGCTTGCTGACCGACGCCAGCGCCGCGACGACCGACACCGAATGCTCGCCGTCGGTTTCGCGCTTCAGGCGGCGCACGGTTCGCATCAACGCAACCCGCAGGTTGCCGGCGACCTCGGCAGGGGTGCCCAAGTCGGCCACCAACTGGTTAGGCATACTAATTAGTCTACATAAGTAAGCGAGCTCAGGAGAAGTCGTTCCAGCCGGCGCCCATGTACGTCGCCTCGCCGAATGACGTGGCGCCTTTGCCGTCGATCAAGTACAGGCTGCCGTCCTCCTTGCGCGCCACCAGGTCCTGGTGGCTGTTGGAGGTCCACGCGCCCCCGCCGACGATGGTGGAGTACTGG
>DATARC010000037.1:0-6139 GCA_036264335.1 Candidatus Dormiibacterota bacterium | reverse complement strand
GCAGAGTCGGTTGACTGTCTGCCCCGGCACCTCGATCGGGAACCCGGCGAGCAGCAGCGCCATGCGCGCCACGTTGCGGTTGTCCTCGCCCGCCTGGTTGGCGCAGCCGAGAATGACGTCGTCCACATCAGCCGGCTCGAGGCCGGCGCGCTCGCACACGGCCTTCAACGCGATCGCCGCCAGGTCGTCGGGCCGCACGTCCTTGAGCTGCCCGCCATAGCGCCCCATGGGCGTGCGGGCGGTGGCGACGATGACCGCGTCCGGCACTACTTCTTGGCGCGCCTTGCCAGGAACGCCTGCACGCCGTCGACGAACTCCTGGCTCCCCGCCTGCGCCTCCTGCAAGTACGACTCGAACTCGAGCGCTTCCTCGTAGCTCGACTCGAGCGCGTGGTTCACGGCCCGCTTCGCGGCGGCCATCGCGTTCGGCGGCTGGGCCGCCAGCTGCGTGGCGAGCTCACGCACCTCCTCCTCGAAGCGCTCCTGCGGAACGATGCGGTTGATGATCCCGAGGCGGTGCGCGTCAGCGGCGGCAAGCGGCTTGCCCGTGAAGAACATCTCGTAAGCGACGCCGGTGCCCGCGAGGCGCGGGAGCAGCCAGCTCACGCCGCCATCGGGGGCCAGGCCGATATTGATGAAAGCCTCGAGGAGGTACGCCTCGGGCACCGCGATGCGGATGTCGCAGGCCAGCGCATAGCTCGCCCCGATGCCAACCGCAGGTCCGTTCATCGCCGCGATCACGGGCTTGGGCATGGTGCGCAGGCGCGAGAGCATCGGCATGTACTCGTTGCGCAGCACGTTGCCCACGTCCTCAGGCGTGCGCATCTGACCGCTACCCACCATCTCGGTCACGTCGGCGCCCGAGCAGAACGCGCGGCCCGATCCCGTCAGCACCACGACACGCACCGCGTCGTCCTTCTCCGCCTGCTTGATCGCCTCGCCGAGCTGCTGGCGCGTCAGAGTCCCGATCGCGTTCATCTTCTCGGGCCGGTTCAACCGGATCCAACCGATGCCCGCCTCGACCTCGACCTTCACATGCTGTTCCACTTCAGTTGCCATGTCTTACTTTCCTTTGAAAACTCCGCGCCTCTTCTCGAGGAAAGCGTGCATGCCTTCCTTCTGGTCCTCGGTCGAGAACAGGAAGTAAAAGCTCTTGCGTTCGTGGGCAAGCCCTTCGACGAGCGGCGTCTCGAACGACTTGAGCACGGCCTCCTTGGCCATGCGCAAAGCCAGCGGTGCTTTCTCCGCCGCCTGCCGCGCCATGCGCTGAGCGACCCCAATCGTCATCTCCGACGGCACCACCTTGTTGACCAGGCCGAGCTCATAAGCGCGGCGCGCGCTCACCGGGGTGCCGAGGAGCATCACCTCCATCGCCGCATGCTTGCCCGCGGTGCGTGGCCACCTCTGCGTCCCGCCCGCGCCGGGGATGATCCCCAGGTTGATCTCGGGCTGCCCAAGACGCGCGGTGTCGCCCGCGATGATCAGGTCGCACATCAGCGCGAGCTCGCAGCCACCGCCCAGCGCGTAGCCGTTCACGGCGGCGATCAACGGCTTGCTGAAGGCGGCGATTCCGGCCCAGCGGCCGGTCTGGTCGCGCTGCAGCTGATCGACGGCCGTGCGGTCGGCCATGTCGGAGATGTCGGCGCCGGCCGCAAATACGCGCGGCCCGCCGGTCAGGACGACCGCCCGCACATTCGCGTCCGCGTCGAGGACGACCAGCGCTTCGTTGACCTCGCGGATGAGGTCGGGGCTGAGGGCGTTGAGAACCCTGGGGCGGTTCAGGGTGATCGTGGCGATCGGGGCCTCGACGTCGACCAGGATGTTTTCGAACCCCATCGCCGTATCATCCGCCATGTGGGGATGGGCGGGTCAACCAGCGTGCTGAGGGACTCCTATGGCCGCGTGGCCGACGATCTCAGAATCTCCATCACCGACCGGTGCAACTTCCGCTGCATCTACTGCATGCCCGCCGAGGGCCTGAAGTGGCTGAAGCGGGACGACCTCCTGCGGTTCGAGGAGATCACGCGCCTGGCCCGCATATTCGTGCAGAGATACGGCGTCCGCACCATCCGCATCACGGGCGGCGAGCCATTGGTGCGCATCAAGGTCGAGGACCTGGTCGGGATGATCAACGACCTCGACCCAACGCTCGACATCACGATGACCACCAACGGAGTGCTGCTCCGAGACAAGGCTCAGCTGCTCAAGGAAGCCGGCCTCAAGCGCATCAACGTCTCCCTCGACACTCTCAACATGCAGCGCTTCCATGAGATGGCGCGCAGCGACCAGTTCGGCAGGACGATGGACGGCATCGACGCCGCGCGAGAGGCCGGCCTGTGGCCGATCAAGCTGAACATGGTCGTCATGAAGGGCCACAACGATGACGAGGTCGTGGACTTCGCACGGCTCGCGCGAGACAAGGGCTACGAGGTCAGGTTCATCGAGTACATGCCGCTGGACGGCGATGGCACCTGGACGAACGAGCAGGTGGTGCCGAGCCGGCGCATCCAGGAGCAGATCGAAGACCTCTTCCCACTGGTGCCGGTAAACGACACGCGGCCTGGACCCGCGACCCGTTTCAAGTTCGCCGATGGAGCGCAGGGTGGGCTCGGTTTCATCTCGTCGGTCAGCCAGGCGTTCTGCACGACCTGCAACCGCGTGCGGCTCACCGCCGAGGGCGGCCTGCGCACGTGCCTGTTCTCGCTGCAGGAAACCCCGCTCCGGGAGCTTCTCCGCTCAGGCGCCTCGGACGACCACCTCGGAAGGGTCATCGAGACCGCCGTGTGGCGCAAGGAAGAGGGACACCTGATCAACAAGCCAGGCTTCGTCAAGCCAAGCAAGTCGATGTCACAGATCGGAGGGTGATCAGGGAGCTCGCCGCCGGCGAGACCCACCTCGCGTACAAGGCGATGCTTGAGTTGCGACCCGCCGTCGGCGATGAAGCGGCCTTCGTCAAACGCATCGACGGCGTGCAGAGGCTGGAGGGTTATCGGTTGGTCGCCTCGTTCGTGGAAGGCGATGAGCAGGCGGCCGCAGTCGCCGGCTTCCGCGTCGTCCACTACATCGCATGGGGCGACGCGCTGTACTGCGACGACCTCGGCACGCGACCCGAACACCGCGGCCACGGGCATGCGGGCAAGCTGATCGACTGGATGATCGACGAAGCGAGGCGAGTGCGGTGCGGCCAGTTCCACCTCGACTCCGGGGTTGGCGACGACCGCCAGGACGCCCACCGCCTCTACTTCAACAAAGGCATGAGGATCTCGGCATACCACTTCTCACGCCCCGTCTGATCGCCTGCTCCAGGCTGTTACACAGCGGACGACGGGGAGCATGGTTTAGCCTTCCCGACCGTTGAACGCAAAGTTGCTGCGAACCGTCCCGCTCCTGGCTTTGCTGTTTCTTTCCGCGTGCGGCAATGCGGGCTCCACTGCGAACCAGCCCTCACCCGGCGCCTGCACGGACACCGGGACCGCCTCGGAGTCCTGGCCGCTACCAGAGCCGCCCAAGAGCGACAAGCCGCCGATCGTTTCCGTGACCGCCTCGGGCGACACTCTCACCATAACGTTCGCTGCAGGAACGCCGCCGTACCAGGTCATCACGCAGCCGGGCAGCGCGAAGTTCGCTGAAGATCCATCGGGGAAGGAGGTCAGCCTGGCGGGCACGGACGGCGTGAGCATCGTGCTGTCCGGTTTCCGCGGCGACCAGAAGAATTACGCCGGCGACAAGAAGATCACCTCGTCCGGGCCGCGGCTCCTGGAGGTCGAGGAGCTCGGCGACTCAGAGGGCAATGTCAGCTGGGGCGTTGGCCTGAGCGGGCCTTCCTGCGCGGTCGTCACTTCAAGCGGGTCGACCTTGAGCTTCCTTTTCATTCAAGGCTCCTGATCTCTCGGCGGCTGACCTGCCAGTAAGCTAAACCTCGTGCTGCGACCCGAGGAAGCTCAGCGCCCCTTCACCGTCACAGAGCTCGCCAACGAGATACGGCGCGAGCTCCGGCCGCTCACCGCCCTGCTCGTCAAAGGCGAGGTCAGCGGCATGAAGCGTGGCGCCGCGGGCCACTTCAACTTCTCGATCCAGGACGGCGTCAGCCGGCTGGATGCGGTCCTTTTCGCCGACGAGGCGCGGCGAGTCACGACCCTGCCAGAGGACGGGCAGGTGTTCATCTTCCGCGGGCGCATCGACTTCTTCGGGAAGACGGGGCGCCTGAGCTTCATCGTCGACCAGGTCGAGTTCGACGACGTAGGCAAGCTGCGCGCGCGGCTCGAGGAGCTGAAGCGCAGGCTGGAGGCTGAGGGCGCGTTCGCGCCAGGACGCAAGCGCAAGCTCCCGTTCCTGCCCCGGGCGGTGGCCCTGCTCACCTCGCCCACGGGCGCGGTCATCCATGACCTGCAGGAGACGATCTGGGAGCGCTACCCGAACATGGGCATCGTCGTGTACCCGGTGCAGGTGCAGGGCGCGGCCGCGCCGACCAGCATCGCGCGGGCCCTGCGGCGCTGCAACGAGGAAGCTCTCGCGGATGTGATCGTCATCGCGCGGGGCGGCGGCAGCTTCGAGGAGATGTATGGGTTCAACAGCGAGGTGGTCGCGCGCGCGATCCTCGGGTCGCGGCTGCCGGTGGTGACGGCCCTCGGCCACACCTCAGACCGCACGATTGCGGACCTGGTGGGGGATGCGGAGTGCCGCACGCCCACGGAGGCCGGAGCGCGTGTGGTGCCGAAGAAGTCGGACCTCGTCGCGCTGTTGCGCGAGCGGGGCCGGCGACTCGACCGCGAGGCGGGCCAGCGGATCGCGCGCGAGGTCGAGCGACTCACGCTCAAACGACAGCGCATCGTGCAGCTCCTACCGGCGCTGGTGCGCTTGCGCTCTGACAGACTCGCGCGCGCCGCCGCCGACCTGGCACGGCTCAGTCCCGTCCAGCAGGTCGCTCGGCGCGAAGAGGCGTTGCGCGAGCGGTCGCGCCGCTTGACCGCCGCCGCAATGGCGCGGTTGGCGCGAGGCCGCACGACCCTGGCAGGCCGTCGAGCCGCGGAAAGGCTGGAGCGGGCGCTCGCGAAGCGGTTTGACATCGCCACGAGCACGCTCAACCATCGCCGCCAGCAGCTCATCGCGTTCAGTCCGGAGAGCGTGCTGGCGCGGGGTTACAGCATCACGCAGGACGCCGAGACGGGGGCGGTGTTGCGGTCGTCGACGGACACCGCGGTCAAGCGCACGCTGCGCATCAGGCTCGCCACGGGCCATCTTGGCGCGCGGGTGGAGGAGGTGGAGCGGTGAGCGAAGAGCTGACATACGAGAAGGCGCTCGAGAAGCTGGACGAGAAGCTGAAGCTGCTGGAGGACGGCGACCTGTCGCTGGAGGACGCGCTGAAAGCGGTGGACGAAGCAAGGATCTACCTGAAGGTCTGCACGGAGCGCCTGGAAGCCGCGCGCCACAAGATCGAGATCAGGCCAGAAACCGCAGAGGAGTAACTCCGTTTCGTCTCCGTGTCCCCACCCGGCCGAGGCCCGCGGGCGTCAGTGCCTCAGTGCGCCGTCTCCTGCGCCTGCAGCTGCTCGTTCATCACCCTGATGCGCTGGGTCAGGTTCTTGATGAACTCCAGCAGCACCTCCGGATGCTCATGGACCACCGCCCTCAGCTTGTCCCGCCGCAGCACCCGCACCGTCGTGTCCGTGCTCGCCTGCGCGCTCGCGGACCGTGGCTGCTCATCGAACACCGCCATCTCGCCCAGCACCATGCTCGGCCCGATGCGCGCCAGCGTCACCTCGCGTCCCTCGTGGTCGAGGTGGACCCTGATCTCCCCCTCCAGCACCACGAACAGCTCCGACCCCACATCCCCCTTGGTGAAGATCGGCTCGCCCTTGGCATACGTGCGCGTGACCATCAGGCGGTCGATGCTGCCCAGCTGTTCCAGCGTCAGCGTGCTGAACAGCGGCACCCTCTTGAGCGCGATCAGTTCCTTCATGCGTTCGTCGAGCCCAGTCGAAACCGCCGCCGCGGCCTCCTTGACCCACCTGTCGCCGTGATTCGCGAGCGCCTCGATCTCGTGCGGTGACAGCGGTCGCGCCGGCCCCGAATCGATGGCCTCGGGATCGAGCAGCTGCGCCAGCGGCCCGGCAAGCCAGGCCGGGCCGAAGTTTAACAGC
>DATARC010000034.1:0-2174 GCA_036264335.1 Candidatus Dormiibacterota bacterium | reverse complement strand
CCGAGCGCCGCGCGCGTGTCCTGCGGCGTGAGCAGGCTGACCAGGATCTTGCCCTTGCCGCTGTTGACAAGGCGCGAGATCGTCGGATAGGTGGTCATGCCGGCCGCGATCTTCTTCTGCTGGATGGCGGCGATGAAGGTGTCACCGGCGCCGACGGCGACGTAGTGCTCCTTGGTCGGGTCGACGCCGGCCGTGCCGAGGATGGCCTGCGTCAAGACATGGGTGCCGGATCCGAGGTCGGTCACCCCGAGATTCTTACCCGCGAGGTCCTTCGGACCCGTGATGTTGGTCAGGCTGGCATCGACGACCTCGGCCTCGCCGGGTGCGATCCCGAACTGGCAGATGGTCTCGATCTTCTTGCCCTGCGTGTTGAGCACCATCGGGTGCGAGTAAGCGCCCGATCCGGCGTCCACGTTGCCGGCGACAACCTCCTCCTCGGACGCCTGGCCTGAACCCTCGTCGATGAGGGTCACGTTCAGGTTCTCATCCTTGAAGTAGCCGAGCCGCTGGGCCAGCATGTTCGGCAGATAGATCTGCTTGTTCAGCCCACCGACCATGATCTTCAGGGAGGTCATGCCGCCCGAAGTGGACGGCGAGGGCGTGCCGCTGCCGCACGCGGCGAGCACGACCAGGGCCGCAATCGCGGCCAACAGCCTGTAACTACGAGATCGCATTCGTCGACTCCTTTTTCAAATCCTCATCTCCGAGGCGACCGGCGGCCGCCACCGGATGAGCCGGTCCTCCAGCGCTGTGATCAGAGCCTCTGCCACCAGCGCAATGGCAGCAAGCAAAGCCATGCCGGCAAACACGCCGGCCGCATCGAAGTTGTTCTTGGCCGCATAGATCAGCTCGCCAAGCCCTTGCGTGGCGCCGAACAGCTCGCCCACGACCGCGCCCACCAGCGCGAGGCCAAAGCTGGTGTGCAGGCTGGCGATGATCCAGGACAGGGCCGACGGGATGATGATCTCGGTCGTCAGCTGCCGGTCGCGAGCACCCAGGATTCGAGCGTTGGCGATGAGGTTGCGGTCCACCTCGCGCACGCCCTGAAACGCATTGAAGAAGACGACGAAGAAGACCAGGATCGCGGCGGTGGCGATCTTGGCTTTGATGTCGAGGCCCAGGGAGATCGCGAAGAGGGCGCCGACCACCACGCGCGGGATGGCGTTCGCCGCCTTGATGTAAGGCCCCATCACGTCGGACAGCAGACGGCTTCGACCCAGCACCACCCCGAAGATCACGCCGAGGATCGAGCCGACGATGAAGCCGCCCACCGTCTCCTCCATCGTCACGAGGACCTGGTCCCAGATCGGTCCGAGGTCTGTGCCCTGCGTGATCCACGTCCAGAGCTTCTGCGCGATGTCCGAGGGCTGCGACCAGAAGAACTTGTCGACCACGCACGGGTGGCCGGGGCTGTTGCAGTCGCTGACCTGCGCACCGAGCTGCCAGCCGCCAAGGATCACCACGGCGACGAGCAGCCGCAGGCCCTGGACCTTCAGGCGATCGAGCTGATGCTCTCGCCGCCGCCGCGCGACCAGGTCCACGACGGGTCGCGCCGATGCCTGTTGGCCGCCGGCCTCAGTGCTCACCGCCAACTATGCGGCGCCGCGCTTCTGGCGCTCATAGCTCACCAGGACCTCGTCCTTGAGGTCCTTCCAGATTTCCTCGTAGATCTCGATGAAGCGCGGCTGGAACCGGATCTCGGCCACGTTGCGCGGGCGAGGCAGGTCGACCTTGTAGTTGCTCTTCACGGTGCCCGGGCCGGCGGTGATCACGAAGACGCGATCGCTGAGGGAGATCGCCTCCTCCAGGTCGTGGGTGACGAAGACCACCGACGCGGAGCTGGCGGCCCATAGACCAAGCAGCTCGTTCTCCATGAGCGCGCGCGTCTGGACGTCCAGCGCGCTGAACGGCTCGTCCATGAGCAGGATTCGGGGACCGTTGATCAGGCTCTGCGCCAGCGCGACGCGCTTGCGCATCCCGCCAGACAGCTGGTACGGGTAGCGGTCCTCGAAGCCGGCGAGGCCGACGCGCGCCAGCCAGTCACGCGCCTTGTCGCGCGCGTCTCGACTCGAAGCTCCGTGGTAGCGCGGCCCGGCGGCCACGTTCTCGAGCACCGTCTTCCAGGGGAAGACGGCGTCCGCCTGGAACATGTAGCCGATTCCGTCCGGGATCGC
>DATARC010000016.1:0-6340 GCA_036264335.1 Candidatus Dormiibacterota bacterium | reverse complement strand
GTTGTACCTGATGTTCAACGAGGGTTACCTGAGCCGCGGCGCGGAGTTGGCGGCGCGGCGCGACCTGGCCGAGGATGCGGCGTGGCTCACGGGCTTGGTGGCGGTCTTGATGCCCGACCAGCCCGAGGTGCTCGGGCTGCTCGCGATGATGAAGTTGAACCTAGCCAGGGCTGCTGCGCGCTTCGACGCCGCTGGCGAGATCATCCTGATGCCCGACCAGGATCGGACCCTTTGGGATCGGGCGCGAATCGAGGAAGCGATTCAGACGCTCGACCGAGCCGGGGCAATGGCGGCCCCTGGTCCGTACCAGCTCCAGGCCGCGATCGCCGCGACCCACGCTGAGGCCGAGAGTTGGGACCGAACCGATTGGCATCAGATCGTCGTCCTGTACGACGCCTTGCTCACGATGTCGGACAGCCCTGTCGTGCGCCTCAATCGGGCTGTCGCCCTGAGCTACTTCGCAGGCCCGCAGGTGGCGCTTGGCGAACTGAACGATCTGGCCCTGGCGCTGGGCGACTACCACCTCTTTCATTCGAGCCGCGCCGAGCTGCTCGACAGCATCGGCGAGCGTGGGCTGGCGCGTGAGGCACGCCAGCGTGCTCTGGATCTCAGCCAGAACCCGGCCGAGCGGTCGTTCCTGGAACGGAAGCTGCGCGAAAAAGGCTAGGCATGGGCCACCTATTCCCGCTGAGACCGGCTCTGACCGTTCATGCCTAGCTGGGCACTTCGGCGCTGCACGATGTCGACCACCTCGTCGACCCGCTTCGGGTCGGTGCCAAGGCAGCGGATGACGAGCTCCTTCGTCTCGAAGTTCGGATACGAGCCGACAGAGACGTCAGGAAATGAGGCTTCGAGCTCGCGCATCAGTGGGTAGAACCTGGCCTCCACCGCGAAGGTGAACCGTACCTCGCGAACGGTGGCCGCCGAGCCTTCCGCCAGGAACTCCGGCTCGATCTCCTCCGTGAAGATGCCCTTCAGCTCCAGCGGGACGCCGGGAAGGACGAAGATGCGCTTGCCGCCGGCCTCGTAGAGGACGCCGGGCGCCATGCCGCGGCGGTTCTTGAAGACATGCGACGGATCGGCGGGGATGCGCGCCATCCGGAGGTTGCCTTCGGTGACGTCGGGCGAGTCGAGGAGCCCCGCCTCGTGCATCCGCCGCACCCGGCGCTCGATGCGCTGGCGCGTCTCCTCCCAGATGATCAGCTCGCGGCCCAGGACCTCGGCCAGAGACGCAAAGGTCCTGTCGTCAGGGGTCGGGCCCAGACCGCCGCTGCAAAACACGTGGGTCACCTCGGAGTCGTCGAGCTCGCGCTGAACCTGCTCCACGATCTCGTTCGGCCGGTCGCGGATGGCGCTGATCCGCTTGACCGGATAGCCCAGGATGCGCAGGCGTTCGGCGAGCCAGGCGGAGTTGGTGTCCTGGGTGAAGCCGCCGACGAGCTCATCTCCGATCGCGACGATGCTCGAGCCAGCCATGCTGGGGACGATACTCGATGGATGAGGTCAGAGCGCCTTCGTGGCGTCATCAAGGGAGACGTCCAGGGGGTCGGCTTTCGCTATTTCCTCATCCGTCGCGCCCAGACGCTGGGGCTGACCGGCTGGGTCACGAACCGTGACGACGGCGTCGTCGAGTTCGTGGCGGAGGGAGCTCGCACGGCCCTCGAACAGCTGGAGCGCGCCGCCCGCGAAGGTCCTCGCCAGGCTCGCGTCAGCGCCGTCGAGGTCAACTGGTCCGAAGCGACGGGGGACCTCAGCCGCTTCGACATCACCTAGTTCGTATAACCTAACGCTCCGCGTCGGCAACCTGATTCATCAAGAGTGGTAGTGGAGGGCGTCGTCATTTAATGGATCCCAATACAGTCCTGTTTGCCGTGGCCGGCGGTGTGGCCGCGGTCCTGTTTGCAATCGTCCTGATCCTCCTAGTCTTGCGCACGCCAACGGGCAACGACCGCATGCGAGAGATTGCGGCCGCCATCCAGGAGGGCGCCTCCGCCTACCTCAACCGCCAGTACACAGTCATCGCGATCATCGGCATCGTCATCGCCATCGTGATCGGCCTTGCGATCGGATGGAAGACCGCCGCCCTCTACGTCGTCGGCGCCGTGCTTTCAGCAGCCGCCGGCTACGTCGGTATGAACATCGCGGTCCGCTCCAACCTTCGCACCGCCGAAGCCGCTCGGGGCGGGCTGAACCAAGCGCTGCAGGTGGCCTTCCGCGGCGGCTCCGTCACGGGCTTCATGGTCGTGGGACTTGGACTGCTCGGAGTCGCGGGAGCCTATTACGTTTTCAAGGACCCTGACGCCCTGGTCGGCCTCGCCTTCGGCGCCAGCCTGGTATCGGTCTTCGCCCGCCTGGGTGGTGGCATCTACACCAAGGCGGCCGACGTGGGTGCTGACCTGGTCGGCAAGGTCGAGGCCGGCATTCCGGAGGACGACCCTCGAAACCCGGCCGTGATCGCGGACAACGTGGGCGACAACGTGGGCGACTGCGCGGGCATGGCCGCGGACCTGTTCGAGACCTACGCCGTCACCATGATCGCGGCGATCCTTCTCGGCTCGCTGCTGTTCAAGGACCAGATCGGCTGGGTGATCTACCCGCTGCTCCTCGGAGCGGTGAGCGTCGTCGGCTCGATCGTCGGGACCTTCTTCGTGCGCGTGTTCAACCCGAACTGGATCATGGGAGCGCTTTACGCCGGGCTGCTGGTGGCCGTGGTGATCGCCATCGGGGGCTTCTACTTCGTCACGCAATACATGACCGGCAACGGATACCTCAAGGCCGGCGGCGGCGTATACGACCCCAACAACCTCTTCTACGCAGGGCTGATCGGCGTGATCATCACCGTGCTCATCGTCGCCATCACCGAATACTTCACGGAGACCAGGTACTGGCCGGTGCACCTGATCGCCAAGGCGTCGGTGACAGGTCACGCGACCAACATCATCGCCGGCCAGGCGATCGGCATGATGGCGACTGCGCTGCCGGTGACTGTGATCGGCGTCGGCATCCTGCTGAGCTACAACCTGGGCGGCCTGTACGGCATCGCCATCGCCGCGACAGCCATGCTTTCGATGACCGGCATCATCGTCGCCATCGATTCGTACGGACCGATCACCGACAACGCCGGCGGCATCGCCGAGATGGCCAACCTGCCTGAGTCCGTCAGAACCGTCACCGACCGCCTGGACGCCGTGGGCAACACCACGAAAGCCGTGACCAAGGGCTATGCGATCGGGTCGGCGGGGCTGGCGGCGCTGGTCCTGTTCTCCTCCTACACGCAGGAGCTTGCGCGCGTCGGCCGCTCGACGAAGTTCGACCTCTCCGACCCGCACGTGATCGTGGGTCTGTTCCTAGGAGGCATCCTGCCGTTCCTGTTCGGCTCGCTGGCGATGCTGGCGGTCGGGCGTGCGGGAGGGCTCGTGGTCGAGGAGGTCAGGCGTCAGTTCCGCGACATCAAGGGCATCATGGAAGGCACTGCCAAGCCCGAGTACGGGACCGCGGTGCGCATCGTGACGGCCGCCGCGCAACGCGAGATGATCCTCCCGGGCATCATCCCGGTCATCGCGCCACTCGCGGTCGGCTTCATCCTCGGCCCCCAGGCTCTCGGCGGGATGCTCATCGGGGCGATCGTCACCGGGCTGTTTCTGGCCCTCCAGATGACAAGCGGAGGGGCGGCCTGGGACAACGCCAAGAAGTACATCGAGGAAGGCAACCTGGGCGGCAAGGGGTCAGAGGCGCACAAGGCGTCGGTTACCGGTGACACCGTCGGCGACCCGAACAAGGACACGGCGGGGCCGGCCATCAACCCGATGATCAAGGTCATCAACATCATCGCGATCCTCATCGCGGCTTCGGTCGCGTCCAACTACCTGGTTCATTAGGGCCGCCTGACCGGCGCTGCGCGCCACCTCCCCATAAATAGGGAGGACGGCCGCTAGACTCGTTTCGAGAGGGTGGACGACTACCAGAAGGAGATCGCGGACCTCGAGGTCCAGGTCGAGCAGCTGGTCGAGGCGGAGGGGGACGCCAAGACCATTGCCGAGCTGTCAATGCAGCTCGAGATACTGAGGGCCATCTATGCGCGGGCGCTCGACCTCCTGGCGCGCGGCCGGCTCGATGAGGCGTTGCGGTACGGCCTTCGGATCCAGGGCTATGGCGACTGGACCCTCGACAACGTTTACGCATTCGTCTACGAGCGCGCCGTGGAGCTCGAGCCCAAGGCGCACAGCGCCTTTGTCGGCGGCATCAAGACGACCGATTTCGCGCTTCTCCTCAACTCATAATCTGGGGATATGGAAACCCCGCTGACACCACTCGAGTTTGCTCGGCGAGCGCGCAAGCTCTATGGCGGGCGCGAAGCCGTCGTCGACGGCGACCTGCGCTTGACCTACGAGGAATTTTTCGACCGGTGCGATCGCTGGTCGGCCGCCCTGCAGGGCCTTGGAGTGGGGAAGGGGGACCGAGTCGCCTACATCGCGCCGAACACGCATGAACAGCTCGAGTCGTTCTACGCGGTGCCCCAGATCGGCGCCGTGCTCGTGCCCATCAACTACCGGCTGACCGCCGACGACTTCGTCTATATCACCTCGCACTCTGGCGCCAAGGTCCTGTGCGTTCATCCGGACTATCTCGACGCCGTCGACGGGGTGCGCGACCAGCTCGGTGGGGTCGAGCATTTTGTGAGCCTCGGGTCGGCGGGCGGCCGCAAGGGGTGGAAGGAGTACGAGGCGATCCTCGCCGGGGGCAAGCCAGAGTTCAAGCGACCGGAGATCCGTGAGAGCGACCTGCTGACCATCAACTACACCAGCGGCACCACCGCCAAGCCGAAGGGCGTGATGATCACGCACCGAAACGCATGGGCAAACGTCGTGGGCACGCTCGTCCACTTTCACATCACCGTCGACGATCGCTATCTGTGGACCCTGCCGATGTTCCACGCCAACGGGTGGACCTTCGTCTGGATCATCACGGCCGCAGGCGGCACCCATATTTGCCTGCCCAAGGTCGAACCGGCGCGGGTGTTCGACCTCATCCGCAAGGAGAGGGTCGGCTGGTTGTGCGCCGCGCCGACCGTCCTGATCGCGCTGGCCAACGCGCCGGCCGATGTTCGAGGCGATGTGCCGAAGGGCGTGCAGGTCATCACTGCGGGAGCCGCACCGGCGGCGGCGACCATCGAGCGCATGGAGGGCGATCTTGGCTGGGAGGTGACCCAGGTTTACGGCCTGACCGAGACCGCGCCTTTCATAACCATCTGCGAGCCGCGGCCGGAGCACAAGAGGCTCGGCATCACCGAGCGCGGCATCATCAAGGCGCTGACGGGGGTCGAGCTCATCACCTCGGGTGAGCTGCGGGTGGTCGACACGGAGGGCAAGGATGTCGCGGCGGACGGCAACACGCTGGGCGAGATCGTGGCGCGCGGCAACGTCATCATGCAGGGCTACTACAACGACCCGGAGGCGACCAAGAAGGTCATGGGCGACGGGTGGTTCCACACGGGCGATGCCGCGGTGCTGCACCCGGACGGTTACGTCGAGATCCGGGATCGGATCAAGGACGTGATCATCAGCGGGGGTGAGAACATCTCCAGCCTCGAGGTCGAAGGCGTCCTGCTGCGGCACCCGGCCGTGCAGGAGGCGGCGATCGTCGGCCTGCCGCACGAGAAGTGGGGGGAGGCGCCGCACGCATATGTCGTGCTGAAGGCAGGCGCGACAGCAACCGAGGCGGAGCTGATCACGCTATGCCGGGACCGCCTGGCTCACTTCAAGGCGCCGCACAGCGTGACGTTCGTGACAGAGCTGCCGAAGACGGCCACTGGAAAGATCCAGAAGTACGTCTTGAGAAAGGGAGCAGCCGCAGTCGTCAGGCAGTAGGCATCTGGGGGCCCCGAGTCATGCGGTAATTCAGGATTGCCTCGCCGAAAGGACGAATGGCTTTAACAAGCAGGGTTGGCGGCGGGCAGGTTCGTTTCTAAACTGCGCCACAGGCGCGTGTGTTGAGGGGGAGGGCAACACCGTGGTGGAGGTGGGGAGGGCCCGCCGTGAGGTGTGCGTGTTGCGACGGTGGCCTTATCTGATGCCGCGCAAGCTGTGACAGGGGTGCGGGTAAAGGGCTGGGAACACGGCGGTTGTGGGCGTTTTGCAGACACCCTGGTTGCGGTGGATGACTGCATTACGAAACTACAAAATTTCTTTCGGAAATCGGCGCTTGTTAAGGGCCTTTTCCTATTGATTTCGAATACGAATTCGGTAAAATACGAACATGCGTTCTGTGGCGGCTTGCGGGCAGCAACCCAGCCCTGATTCAAACCCGTTCCAAGACATTCATCAGGCCCTCCAGCGCCTGC